>CAZWPW010000097.1:0-6998 GCA_964635525.1 uncultured Bacteroidaceae bacterium | reverse complement strand
AGGTCAACAGGTCGTCGTTGAACGACTGCACCCCTATGCTGATACGGTTGACAGGGAGGCTTGCCAAGCCGTCGACATACTCTTCTGTAAGGTCATCGGGGTTGGCCTCGATGGTGATTTCGGCATCGGTATCTACGTGCCAATGGTGTCTGACAGCCTCAAAGAGCGCGTCGAAGTCTGCCTTCGACAGCAAGCTGGGAGTTCCTCCTCCGAAATAGATTGTCCGGAGCGTCACCCGGCCGGGCAGATAATGACGCACCAACTCCATCTCAACGATCAGCGATTTGAGGAATTCCGCGAGCAACTCTTTTCGTGTCACGCTGTAAAAGCTGCAGTAGATGCACCTTCTTTTACAAAAAGGGATATGGATATACAGGCCGGCCATCAGGGGTGAAACGGGCGGGAGGTGATGTGATTTCCGTGGCAAAAGTACGAAAAAGCGTTTGTGCAGTGCGGAAAACATCGTACCTTTGCCCGGTGCGTAGCCCTCGTCAGGGCGGCAGTTTCGGGGTGTAGCGCAGTCCGGTTAGCGCACCTGCTTTGGGAGCAGGGGGTCGAAGGTTCGAATCCTTTCACCCCGACGAATTTTGAATTGAGGGAATAAGCAGCTGTATGTGTTGCTTATTCCTTTTTCTTTATTCCGTCCTTATCTTTGCGTTACTGCAGTAAAAAGGGTAGCATGTGCCTTGATTGTGGTTGCAAGCAAGTTTTGCGCATTAGGTATCTTTGCAATGCAAACAAAAGAGAATCGAAATGATTGCATTGGATGATTTCATCAGGCTTGCCGACGAAGGCAAGCCGTTCGAAACGCAAGAAGTGTTTGAACTCATGCACCACATGAGTGATGAAGCCCGCAGGATTACGTTTGAGATAAATGGTGCCTACCGCACTATGGACGAAGTCCGTGCTTTGCTATCGGAGTTGTTCGGCAGGCAAGTGCCGTCGACGTTGCGGGTGTTTCCGCCTTTTTACACCGATTTTGGGAAAAACATCCATGTAGGCGAGAACGTTTTCATCAACGCCTGTTGTCATTTTCAAGACCATGGAGGTATTTGGATTGGCGACGATTGCCAAATAGGGCATGGCGTAGTGTTCGCCACGCTGAACCATTTTGAATCTCCATCGAAACGGAAACTCACGTATCCAGCACCAATAAAGTTAGGACGCAGTGTATGGATTGGTTCAAATGCCACAATACTTCAGGGTGTAACCATAGGCGATTATTCCGTGGTGGCTGCCGGAGCTGTTGTCACACGCGATGTCCCACCACGCACCATAGTAGGCGGCGTTCCGGCAAAAGCAATCAGGGAGATACGTGAGTGACGGTGTGGTCTGTCCCATTAGTTTGTCTCTTTGCCCTCGATGCTATGCTAAAATCCCTATATTTGCTTTTAGCAAAGAAGAGCAGTCGAAAGATGCTTTTCATGACAAGGAAAAATTTAAGCAATGAACGATTTCAGTTTTTGCTCCCCTACCTATTTTGCTTTCGGCAGAGGAGCTGAGTCGCGCACCGGAGAATTATGCGCGAAGTATGGTGCCAAACGAGTACTGGTTGTTTACGGCGGCGGCTCTGCCCTCCGCAGCGGGTTGCTTGACCGCGTTGTTGGTGCTCTTGATGCCGAAGGCCTCTGGCACACCTCCATTGCAGGCATACAACCCAATCCAACCGACGACAGGGTGTATGAGGGCATAGGCATTTGCCGCAACGAGAATGTGGATTTTATCTTGGCAGTTGGCGGAGGATCTGTCATTGACACCGCCAAAGCCATAGCAGCAGGTGCTGTGTACGATGGCGATTTCTGGGACTTCTTTTCAGGTGCTGCCATACCCTCGAAGGCACTGCCCTTGGGTGTTGTGCTGACAATCCCTGCTGCGGGCAGCGAAGCGTCGGGCAACACTGTCATCACCAAAGTGGACGGCTTGCACAAAGTAAGCATCAGAACCGAGGAGGTGCTGCGCCCCAAGTTCTCAGTCATGAACCCTGAACTGACTTTCACCCTACCCGCCTTTCAAACGGCTTGCGGCATTGCCGACATGATGTCGCACATAATGGAACGCTATTTTTCAAATACGGGCGGAGTAGAACTCACCGACAGGTTGTGCGAAGGCGCGTTGACAGCTATCATTAGCCAGGCAAAGACCGTCATGCAATCTCCAACAGACTACGATGCACGTGCCAACATCATGTGGAGCGGAATGATAGCACATAACGGAATATGCGGCGTGGGACGCGCAGAGGATTGGACATCGCATGCCATGGAACATGGAATAAGCGCAGTCTACGGCGTTGCTCATGGTGCCGGCCTTGCGGTGGTCTTCCCTGCATGGCTGACTTGGACGGCATCACGCAATCCGCATAAGGTTGCACAGTTTGCAGAGCGTGTTTTTGGTGTCAAGCCGCTGGCTACTCTTGAAGCAACAGCCTTGCAAGGGATTGCCTGCCTGAAGGAGTTCTTCAAATCGATAGGCTTGCCTGTCACATTCAAGGAACTTGGGATAGAAAACCCCGACATCGCCCTGCTCGTAAACAAATTGATTGAGGACAAGGGAATGCCAATAGGCAGCTACGTCAACCTTAACGCTGACGATTGCAGGCAGGTCTATGAACTTGCATTGTGACCGACGGAAAACAGTTTAAACCAACTAAAGAAAAAGACAGATGGCCAATAAGGAAAATGCAATGCAAGCCGGGCTAACCCATACGTCAACGGCCATAGTTGACTCAACCAACACGGCTCGCACGCTCGGTTCCGGGGATTTGGATGTTTTTGCAACCCCAGCCATGATCGCGTTAATGGAAAACGCAGCTATGAATGCCGTTGCAGCCTGTTTGCCTGATGGCTCAACAACAGTTGGAGCAATGATAGATGCCAAGCATCTCAGACCGAGCAAAGCAGGAAGCATGGTCAAGGCAACTGCCGTCCTTGTCGAAGCAGAAGGCAGGAAGTTAGTTTTTAACGTCAGAGCCGAGGATGAAGCGGGATTGATTGGAGAAGGCAGCCACATCCGTTACGTTGTTGACCGCGAGAAGTTCATGTCAAAACTGTGATTCTACAACATAGCGGAAATATAAAGGCCAGGCAATGCGTTTTGCCTGGCCTTTATATTCATCGCTTTATATTTGTACTTGCTTACTCAGCGTTCAAAGTGTAGCGCTTGAACTCCGTTACTGTCAATTCCTTGTCGACGGCTTTCAATATGTCGGCAACAGACTTCTTCTCATCATTGCAAACATATTCTTGCTCCAGCAAGCATGCTTCCTTATAGAATTTGCCAAGCCTTCCCATTGCAATTTTTTCAATCATGTTCTCAGGCTTCCCTTCTTGGCGTGCCTTGTCTGCCGCTATTTCTTTTTCGCGTGCTACAACGTCAGCGTCAAGTGTTTCGGGAGACACTGAAAGCGGGTTCATTGCTGCTATTTGCATTGCTATGCCATGTGCGATGTCGGCGGGCAGCTCCTTGTTGAATCCCGCTACTACTGCAAGCCTATTACCTGCATGGATGTAGCTTGAAGTGGCTGGAGCTTCAACGTATCCAAATCCGTCCAACTCCATTTTTTCCCCGGTGATGCCGCTTCTGTCTGTCACAGCCTGTGCAACAGTAGAGTTTCCAAATGGAAGGTTATTTATCTCTTCGAGCGACTTGCAGCGCTTTTCTACTGCCAAGTTGATTATTTCTTTGGCGAGTGCCACGAAGTCAGCATTCTTTGCCACGAAATCAGTTTCGCATTTCAGTGCAAGCACGGCAGCATAATTGCCGTCAGTCTTTGCCAGTACGCAGCCTTCGCCGGCTTCACGATCCGAACGCTTCGCAGCCACGGCCTGTCCCTTTTTCCTGATTATTTCCATTGCCTTGTCCATGTCGCCCTCGGCTTCTGTCAAAGCATTTTTGCAATCCATCATACCTGCTCCTGTCATTTTACGGAGCTTGGTTATTTCCGCCATTGTTACAGCCATATTCTCTATTGTTTTTATTGGTTTTATTATTGCTTTTTGAAAAAGGGTTAAAATAGTTTGGGCTTATGCGCAGCCTCATCTATTTTAACCCCTGAGTTGATTCATTTGCTTTTTGCCAAATGAACGTTTAGGATTTTCATTCCTCGTCCTCTTCCTTGACAAAAGCTGCGGCCTTAGAAGCGTTTATGGCTTCTTCGTCGGACTTGTCAAGCCTTGCTTTGGAGGATTTCTTCCTCATGCGCTTAGGCGCGGCCTCGTCAGCCATTTCACTTTCTATTTTTTCGGCTTTCCTTTCCTCCAATCCTTCTGCTATTGCCGAGCAGCATACATCCATGATGACCTCGATGGATTTGGTTGCATCGTCATTGGCCGGTATTACGAAGTCAATGTTGTTCGGGTTGGTGTTCGTGTCGACTATGGCGAAAACGGGAATCCCTAAACGGTTTGCCTCACGCACCGCAATGCTTTCTTTCATGGCATCGACAACGAAGAGTGCTGACGGGAGACGGTTGAGGTCGGCTATCGAGCCCAAGTTCTTCTCCAATTTGGCACGTTGACGGGAAATCTGGAGTATCTCCCTTTTTGAAAGGTTGGCGTATGTTCCGTCGCTGGTTAACTTGTCAATTGTCGCCATCTTCTTGACAGCCTTGCGGATAGTTGGGAAGTTAGTCAACATCCCTCCCGGCCAGCGTTCAACGACGTAAGGCATGTTTATAGCCGATGCTCTTTCTGCGATTATTTGTTTTGCTTGTTTCTTAGTAGCAACAAAAAGTATTCTTTTCCCTGACCTGGCAATTTGTTTCAAAGCTTCTGCCGCGTCGTCAAGTTTTGCGACAGTCTTGTGCAGGTCAATGATGTGGATGCCGTTGCGTTCCATGAATATGTAAGGAGCCATTGCAGGATTCCATTTCCTTTTCAAATGGCCGAAGTGGCAACCAGCTTCCAATAGAGTGTTGAAATCAATTCTTGACATTTGTTTTTCTTTAAAGCGTTTACATTCTTGTTTTGCTTGCAATCCCCAAGTAGCCCTTTCCCGGATCTTGGGAATTTAGATACTAAACGTTGTTTCTCAGTTCATCACGCCGAACCCGGCTGGTTAAAGATAACCCATCGCCGTCCGAACGATTCAACCGGATTAACGTTTGCTGAACTGGAATCTCTTGCGCGCTTTGGGACGCCCTGGCTTCTTGCGTTCTACCACACGCGAGTCGCGGGTGATGAACCCCTCTTTGCGTAGCGCAGGTTTGTCGTCGGCATTGATTTTCACCAATGCGCGCGCTATTGCCAAGCGCAGGGCCTGTGATTGCCCTGTGAATCCGCCACCGAAGATGTTTGCCTTGATATCATATTTCTCCACGACATCAAGCGTCATCAATGGTTGCTTGACAACATATTGCAGGATTGAAGAAGGAAAGTACTCGGTGAGATCCCTTTTATTGATGGTAATCTTTCCCGTACCCTCTTTTATAAAAACTCTTGCTACAGAACTTTTGCGTCTGCCTGTTGCATTAATTAGTTCCATATTTGTCATTTAAGTGTATTTATATCTATTGGCTTAGGCATTTGGGCCGCCTGCTTGTGCTCCGGACCCGCATACACATAAAGGTTCTTGAGCAATTTCGCCCCAAGCTTGTTCTTGGGCAGCATGCCTTTAACCACTTTCCGCATGAGCTTGACATCTCCGCCCGGCCTTGACTTCAAATCCTGCGGGCTGAACCTCTTTTGCCCGCCAGGGTAACCGGAGAAAGTCATGTAGACGCGGTCGGCCCATTTGTTACCGGTCATTTTCACCTTGTCGGCATTGATTACTATCACGTTGTCGCCGCAGTCAACATGAGGAGTGAAGTCTGGTTTGTACTTCCCTCTCAGCAACTTGGCTACCTTGCTCCCGAAACGGCCAAGGATCTGGTCAGTCGCGTCGACGACAACCCACTCCTTGTTCGCGGTGGCCTTGTTAGCTGAAATCGTCTTGTAACTTAAAGTGTCCACTCTGTTAATAATTAAATTGTTACTACTAAAAAAGCCATCCGGCATATTGCCACGCACCCTCGGACATGGGTTTGTGGCATCGCCTTGGCCTTAACCAAGTTTTGATGATAATCGGCTTGCAAAAATAGTGCATTTTGGGTTATAAGGCAAAATCTTTGCATGAAATTTACTTGGGGTAGATTAAAGTCACGAATGCAACGAAGGGATGCAATTTTAGGCAACTGGGAGATAAAGCCGCCGCGCCGGACGGGGATGTCCACCACTCCGGCGCGGTTGCCTGTTACGGCTCTTGTTGCAGGCCTGTGTCTGTAAAGCTTAATGTGCTGCCACTTTGATTGCTTCGCCGTTTGCAGTGATGATGTATATTCCAGCCGACGGCAAAGTGAAGCGCGATGCTGTGGTCTTCAATATCAGTTGACCGCTTATGGAATAGACATTCACTTGCGTGCCTGCCTCAACTGACAGCTCCACTTCGAGACCGTTAACGATGACTTTCGATGCTAACGAGGTGGCATAGTCAATGCCTGACCCGCCGTCGCCTTCTTCACCCGTACCGCTCATGCCCAAGATGTTGAAGAACTCCTCCCAGTAATCTGCTGCCTTGTAATCGTCAACATAGTCATCAGGCACGTAAAGCAAGCAGCTTTCCTTTTCCACACCGCTGAACGTGTTGCTGTAGATTGTCGGCGGTGTCGTGGCGCGTACAGTCATACTCTCCAGGCTGGAGCAGTCGTAGAATGCCCAATCCCCGATGCTCGCCAGCGATTCAGGCAGGTCGGCGGTCTCGAGGGGGGTACACTCGTAAAACGCATAGCTTCCGATGCTCGTCAGCGAAGTGCAGCCCGAGAGGTCAATTTCGGTCAAAGCAGTTCTGCGAAACGCACCGATCCCGATGCTCGCCAGCGAAGTGCAGACCGAGAAGTCGACGAATTCGAGCGATGTGCAGTTGCTAAACGCACCCTCCCCGATGCTCGACAGTGACTCATGCAGGTCAACTTGAGTGAGGGAGGAGCAATCGTAAAACACATAGTCCCCGGTGCTCGTCAGTGAAGT
>CAZWPW010000096.1:0-7118 GCA_964635525.1 uncultured Bacteroidaceae bacterium | reverse complement strand
ACTTAGCCCGAATCCCGATAACAACGCAGCAGTTTGCAATTATGACACACCGCCTTTGCAGGTTATGCCATGTATGGAAGTCAAGATGGCGGATTCACATTATCGCTTGCCTGATCCTTGTCAGCTTTAAGAGCAAATCCTCAAGGAGGTCGAGCTTCAGCATGTTGGCACCATCGCTTTTCGCTTTGCTTGGTTCGGGGTGGGTTTCGATGAACACCCCGTCTGCCCCGACAGCAATGCCGGCTTTCGCTATTGTTCCAATCAATTCCGGCATTCCCCCGGTGACACCAGATTGCTGGTTGGGCTGTTGCAGAGAGTGTGTAGCGTCTATGGCTACGGGGAATCCCAAGGCCTTCATTTGAGGGATTCCGCGATAGTCGACGACAAGGTCGCTGTAACCGAATGTCGTTCCGCGTTCGGTGAGGATAACGTTAGGGTTGCCGCTTTCAGTAATCTTCTCAGCAACGAATTTCATTGCACCCGGTGAGAGGAATTGCCCCTTTTTTACGTTCACTATCTTTCCCGTGCTTGCTGCCGCCGCCAAAAGGTCAGTTTGCCTGCACAAGAACGCCGGGATTTGCAGCATGTCGACGTACCCGGCAGCCATGGTTACCTCATGCGCGCTGTGAACGTCGGTCATGACCGGTATGCTGAATGTTTTCCTCACTTTGGCCAATACCTCTAATGCTTTTTCGTCGCCGATGCCTGTGAACGAATCTATCCGCGAACGGTTGGCCTTGCGGTATGAGCCTTTGAACACGTATGGTATGTCGAGCCGTTCGGCGAGGCTCTTTATCTTTCCCGCAATGTCAATGGCCATGCTTTCGCTTTCTATTACGCACGGGCCGGCCAAAAGGAAGAAATTGCCCGTTTTGCTGCTTTTCAAGTATTGTAAGTCCATGCCTTTTTACCGGTTAGGGATTATTATTGTCAAATGTTCATTAAGTATGCCTATCTCCAAGGGAAAACCATGTTTGTATATCTTGCCGTCGACATCGGTCAGGGCGTTCTTGACGCGGAGGACTTTGACGCGCTTGGTCCTGTATATCTTCACTTTCTTGTGGTTGAACAGGCTGCCGTTGATGCTCATCCAAAGCCCCTTGACGATTTGCAGCACTTTGCCAGGGCGGTAGATTACCGTCACGTCAAGCCAGCCGTTGTAGGGCACTGCGCTCGGTGTCTGGCCGTAGCCGTGTGCATTGCCGATGCAGATTGTCATGACCCTGCCTCTGATATGCTCCTCGTTTATTACTATGTGCGTCCTGTACGTCTTTTTAAGGAACAGGATGATGAACAATGCGCAGACGTATGCCAGCCATTTCGCTGCTATCGAACGCTTTATGTTATCGGTAATTTGCGACACCTGCGCACCGGTGCCAATATTCATTGAGTTGATGAAATAGCGCTTGCGGTAGTACCCGGAGATGTAATACGACGAGTAGCCAACGTCTATGCTTTTCTTCCTGCCTTCTATGATAACGTCAATGGCATCTTTGTAGTCGGATGTCAACCCCCAGAAATCGGCGAAGTCATTGCCTATGCCGTTGGGGATTATCCCGATTGCAACCGATGACTTGTCGGCAAGCTCCGACGACATTATACCGTTGGCAACATCGCTCACAATACCGTCGCCCCCGACGGCAACTATGGTCTTGAAGCCACGGTTGGCATAGCCTCGGGCTATCTCCTCGGCACTCATGTAGTCTTGGACAACGTTATACTCGAACGGTATGCGGCGGCTGACGATGTACTCCCTTATTGCTTTCCACCGTTTGCGTGCCAGCCTCTGCAACCCCGAGCGGGGGTTGTATACTATGCCCCATTTGTTAGGTTCAACTTGCATGTAGACTGTTGATCTTGTTTGTTATTGCCTCGAGTTTCTCCTGCATGCTCATATCATAGTCGAGCCAGTTGATTTCAATGCCTCTCCTTTCCATGCCCCTGAACCAAGTCATTTGCCTCTTCGCGAATTGGTGGATGGCTATCTCAAGACGGGAGTGCATCTCGGCGAACGGCATTTCACCTAAGACGTAGCTTGTGACGAACTTGTATTCCAAACCATAGTACTTCAGGTCGTCGGCAGAAATACCAGCGTCAAGCAGACCGCGAACTTCGTCGACTAACCCGTTGTCAAGCCTATTGGCAAGGCGTTTGCTGATAAGCGTGCGCCTCGTCTCACGGTCGGCCATGATGCCGAAAACAACTGCCTCGACACGCTCCGGAACTGAACGCCTGGCGATGCCGTTTGTCTTGTAATGCTCCTCGATTTCTATCGCTCTTATTGCCCGTTTCGGAGTGTCAACATCGGTGGTGTTGTGCAGCCTCTTGTAATTTGCAAGGATAGCGGTCAGCTCCTCGAGAGTCTTCCCTTCGAGGCGACGCCTTAGTTCCTTGTTCTCCGGCACGGGTTCCAAAGCGTAGCCCCTTAGCACCGACTCGACGTATAGGCCAGAGCCTCCGCAGAAAACAATGTTCTTGCCCTCTGACTTGAGGCGGGAGTAGGTCTTCATGAAATCGTCATGGAACTCGAAAACGTTGTACTTGTAGCCCGCCTCCCTGATGTCTATCAAATGGTACGGGATATGCTTGCCCCCAACGGAATAATCGCCCAAATCCTTCCCGGTGCCGATGTCCATGCCTTTGTATACTTGCCTCGAATCGCCGCTGATAATCTCCGCACCGGTAGCAAGAGCCAAGGCTACAGCAAGGGCAGTCTTGCCCGAAGCGGTAGGACCGACTATTGTGGTTAGCTTGGGCGTTGCCGTCATTGATTGTTCTGGAGGGGGGTAAGGGTTTTAGGCGTGACGACGACGGTAGAGTCGATATAGTTCAAATCCTTGCTGACATATACTTCGGCATCGTCGGGAAGCTTGTCAATGACTATGCCTATGATGAACCTCCTCTTGTTGTTGCTCGTGGCATTGTCGGCCTTCTGGGTCTCAAGGTAGTATTGGAAATTGTAGTTGCCGCTCATGCCCTTCACCATGTAGGTAATCATCCAATCAGGATAGGTCGTCGCCAAGTCGTAGATGATTGTGTCAGAATCGTAGATGAATGTGCTCTCGTCGAAATCTATGCTGCGCAACGTTGAATTGTTGACGTATCTGGGCAGCCATTCCTCAAGTTGCTCGCGGGAGTTGACAACAGTGGCGTAACGCCCCCCGGCAGTGTAAACTGAATCGGCATTGTCGGTGAAGAACTCGTCCTTGATGTCTATCACTGTGCTGCCGCCGCTGTATTCCTCCTTGAAAGTGCATGAAGCAAACGTGGCAATGATTGCAGTTGCGGCTAATGCCTTAAAGAAATTGAATGTCATAGCCTTGTCTTTTTAGCGTGCCAAATATAATCAATATAATCGTCTGGCAGAGCGGCACATGTCTCTTATTTGCATACGATTGCAAAAATCATTGCTTTCGGGTCAAGGCCTCCCTGCTGCCGGAGAAAAGTCTCATTGTTTTTTCCATGGCAAGGTGGGGAAGCATTGCAAGTGTTGGATCTTTCCGGCGTTATGCCCCCGGATTGCGCCCGTCAGATGCTTTCTGCAAGGATGTAATCTCGGATGCATTCCGCAATGCGCTTGTTCCCTTCGGAGTTGGGATGCACTTGCGTGCAGTCGCCGGCAACGTCGCCGTAGTAAAGGTAGGCGTTCTCATCGGTGATGCCGCTCATCTCCCACAGGCTGATGAAAGGCAGAGAGTATTTCTTGGCCACAGCCCTTACAAGCTCATGCTTGGGATAACGCTCGCTCATCTCAAATTCAATGACCGCATCCATGTCAGCGAAACGCGGAGAAGGGTACATGCTCGCGTATTCATCCGTCGGGTTCATCCCAATCTCACAACGTAACGGCATGATGCCTATCAGGTAGATGCGCGCCTCAGGACAATCGTCCATGAGGTTCTCAACCATGCCCATATACGCCGATAGAGTGCTGACGCTACGGTCAACCTCAGTGCCCCTGTAAACTTCCTCATCGGCAACTATCTCGTCGTAGCTCCTGCCGTCGCCGATGCTGCTGCTCCAGTAGCTGATCGGGTCGTTGCTGGCCACGTAGATGAATATCACGTCAGGCGAGTAATACTTTGCGTCAAGCGAGCGAATGTAAATGGAGTTGTCGTAATTGGGCTTGACCCACGTTCCTCCTACGGCCATGGCTGCATGCCCGCCCGTGCCGTACACGGTTTCACTGGAGCTCCATTCGAATCCTAACCATTCAACGAGCCAAGGCTGCCATTCGCAGCATTCAGTAAGGCTGTCGCCTATGGTCACTAATTTCTTGCCATAGGCAATTAGGTTTTCCCTGTTGCCGTCATCGCTGTCGCATGACGATGGCACGGCAAGCATGGCCAATGCAAGCAATGCCGCACGCGCTGCCTTTGCGGTCTTTATCACTTTGTTTTTCAATATATTCACGGTTCTTCAGCCTTTGTTGGTTTGAGATTGCCCGGCGGCTTTCCATCCGGCTGATGCACGGTTGTTGCCGCCGCGCATTCATGTTCCAGTTTCCAATACCGTTATGACCGGATTGTGGTCAGATAGCATAACTTTCCTGCCTTGCTCGTTTATAATCCTCGTTTCCTTCACTTTGAATGACGGCGAAACGAACAAGTAATCTATCCTTACCCTGCTTTCGGGCGCCAGATTGTCGAACTCATGGTAGGTGTAGCCGGAACCGCTCCTGTCTTCAGCTGCCATGTAGCTGTCAACCAATGGCATGGCACTCGTCGTTGCTATGCGGTAGGGATTCGATTGCGCAACGGAATTGAAGTCGCCTGTCAGTATCGCCGGGATGCCGTTGGCGATGCTCTCGATACGCTCCATTATAAGCGTCGTGCCGTTGATTTGCGCCTCTTGCCCCACGTGGTCAAGGTGTGTGTTGACGAACAACAGATCCATACCCGTGGCCTTGTCATTGAGCTTGGCCCATGTAGCTATCCGGGGGCATGCGCCATCCCAGCCTATGAAGCCCGCACTGTCGGGGTATTGCGAGAGCCAGAACGTTCCGCTGTCAAGCAGTGTGAACCGCTCTTTGTCATAGAATACCGGGGTGTGTTCGCCGGCATTGGCGCCATCTTCTCGCCCAACGCCCACATGCCCGTAGCCGGACAATGCAGCCGACAAGTCGGCCAGCTGGTGGGGCAGAGCCTCCTGCAATCCGAACACGTCGGGGCGTTCTGACATGATGAACCCAATGACGGAATCCTTGCGGTGCTGCCAGCTGTTAGGGCCGTCGCCGGTATTGTCATAACGGATGTTGAAGGTCATGCACTTCAGAAGTGTCTGGCTTTCGCCTCCAGTGCACGAGGCAAAGGCAAGCGAGGCCGCCGCAATCAGTGCAAGTGAAATATAGGTTCTCATGACTAAGGTAGTTTGTGTTACCTGCAAATGTACCAAAAAGATATTCCAGGCCGAGTTTTTCCATCAAATAATTTGCGCGTTAAAGATTAATCCCTACTTTTGCAACGCTATTCAAGCAAGGCCAAATTGGCTCAGTTGGTAGAGCATTTCATTCGTAATGAAAGGGTCGCCGGTTCGAGTCCGGCATTTGGCTCAACAAACGGCGCCTTCGTCTAGGGGCCTAGGACGCGGCCCTCTCACGGCTGAAACACGGGTTCGATTCCCGTAGGCGCTACTCAGATGGAACAAGCTGGCAACTGCAATGACGCAGTGCCGGCTTGTTCCCTTTTTAGACAACGCCGCCGGCCGGGGCGTTGGACGTTACGGCAAAAGCGATTACCTTTGCATAAGGTCAAAACAGATGCCGTGGAAAAGGTTATTTCGTTCCTCGAACAACTACAAAAGAACAACAACCGCGAGTGGTTCAATGCACACAAAGACGAATACCGTTCAGCCAAAGAACGCTTCGAGGCCTTTGCTGCAAGCCTCATTGCGGGAATCGCAGAGTTCGACGATACTGTCGCAGGACTGGAAGTCAAGGACTGCACCTACCGCATATACCGGGACATTCGCTTCTCGCACGACAAAAGACCGTACAAATGCCATTTCGGAGTCTTCGTATGCCCTGGCGGAAAGAAATCCGGGTACGGGGGATACTATCTCCAAGTAGGACCCAACGAAACAGGATACCCCGGCGGAAACATGCTTGCAGCCGGTCATTATTGCCTTGACCCGGCATCATTGAAGATTCTGAGAGAGGACATAGCTTACGGCGGAGGCGACTTCAAGCAAGCCTTGGATGTTGCCGACGGCTTCAAGCTCGACGACGAAGGGATGCTCAAAAAGGTCCCGAACGAGTTTCCCAAGGATTGCGAATACGCCGGATACCTCAAATACCGGGCATATTGCCTTGTGGCTTATCCCGGAAGGTCATACATGCTGCAGGATGGGCTGCTGCAACGCGCATTGGATGACTTCAAGAAAACACGCCCGTTCCTCGGCTTTCTGAACAGGGCAATAGCCTATTCGAGAGGAATCGAATGACCTTCCCCCAGCGTGCTCCCAAAGCAAATTCATGAAATACCGCATGCCGCCCATGGCAGGATGCCGGGCCTTTCACGGCAGGGCGGCGGGTTGGTAACGACAGGATGCAGGGCAAATTCAGGTGGGGTAGAGGGCAGATCTTGGCTGCTGGCGGGATAATCTTTGCTGCCCAGTGAATCAAATAAAAGACCTCGGCGAGCTGAAAATAAGATTTCCGTGAGCTGAAAATAGAGGTCGGCGAATTGACAAAAAGATATACAACCCAAGGGCGGCTTGGGTTGTATGTTTTTGGCTCTTGGGTTGTATGTTTTCCCTCCTTGGGTTGTATGTTTTGGCAAACCGGGCATATTTAACTTTCGTTAAGTTTTTGGTTAAGCAATTCCTCCGTTTTACTTTACAGATTGACAGATTAATTGTTATTTTTCTGTTATTATGATAATCGTATTTTTTAGGTTGCGGGCGGTTTGTTCCTGCATTGCTTCTGCGCCCGGAAGTGTAAGTTCTTTCATCGTTTTTCACGGCATCTTGTTTGTTTCCGGCATAGTTGCTTGCCTTGGTTAGTGATTTTCTGGCAAACGTTTGCATTGCATTTATTTTGTAGTATATTTGCACGCGCATTGAGTTGCGGAAATAGCTCAGTTGGTAGAGCACAACCTTGCCAAGGTTGGGGTCGCGAG
>CAZWPW010000095.1:0-7175 GCA_964635525.1 uncultured Bacteroidaceae bacterium | reverse complement strand
ATTTAACTATTTTCCGCAGCTCCCGGAAAAATTCAAATGCTGCCCGAGGCCTCGGATAGCACTTGCGGAAAAATTCCAGCACTGACTACAGGGTAGGACAGCAATAGGACAAAATTTCCAGAGCCAATGACGGCCTACGACAGCAGTTCCCGGGAATTTCTAATACTGTCGTAGTAGTACGATAGCAGTTCTTTGGATAGACTTGCACTATCTGCATTGACGACAGCAGTTCTTTGGATAAAGTTGCATTGTCGTAGTAGTACGACAGCACTTCCGTGGATAAACTTGCACTATCTGCAATGACGACAGCAGTTCTTTGGATAAACTTGCACTGTCGTAGGCCTGCGGCGCTATCTCCTGAAAAATTCTATTGCCGTCGGCGGCATATTTCAACACTATCTGGAAATTTCCAGAGCCATCTGCGGCAGCGACAGCTGCCGCCGGAAAGCAGAACGGCTGGCGGCGGGTGGCGGCAAACGAAGCGGCGTTTTGCCGGGGGTATCTTAAGGATATGATTGAATGCAAGGCGAAAAAGCGTAACTTTGCATGGGAAAAGCCGCCAAGCTAACGATGAAAGTGCTAATCGTCAACACTTCCGAAAACAGGGGAGGCCCCGCAGTAGCCGCAAAAAGGCTCATGCAAGCACTCTCGCGGTCGGGCATACAGACCAAGATGCTCGTCAGGGACAAAACGACCAACTCGCCGTGGGTGACGGCAGTCAAGGAAACGAGGCTCAACATAGCCAAGTTCGCATGGGAGAGGCTGTGCATCTGCGCCGCCAACGGGTTCAGCCGCAAAGACTTGTTCGCGACATCGATTGCCAACACGGGAATAGGCCTGACCAAACTGCCCGAATTCGATGAGGCTGACATAATACACCTGCACTGGGTAAACCAAGGCTTCCTGTCGCTCAAGTCAATCAGGGACATACTCGAATCAGGGAAGCCCGTCGTTTGGACAATGCACGACATGTGGCCGTGCACGGGGATATGCCACTACTCGCATGGGTGCGGCAACTACCTGCAAGGGTGCGGGCGCTGCAAGTTCATCAACAACGGCAGGGCGTCGAACGACTTGTCGAGGAAAGTGTTCAAGAAGAAGGCGAAGACCTACGCCAAAGCTAGCAACTTGTCGTTCGTCACATGCAGCCAATGGCTTAAAAGGAAAGCAGAAGAAAGCCCGTTGCTCGCCGGCAGGGACATCACTTCCATACCCAACCCCATCGACACGCGCCTGTTCAGCAAAAGGGACAAGCACGAGGCGCGCCGCCTGCTCGGCTTGCCCGACGACAAGAAGCTCGTCATGTTCGGGTCGGTGAAACTCACCGACAAGCGCAAAGGGATAGACTACCTGGTTGAGGCATGCCGCATATTCGTCAACAAATACCCCGAAAAGGCAGGCGCAATAGCCATAGCGACAGTAGGCTTGTCGTCAGAGGCCTTGCAAGGCAAACTGCCGTTCGAGATATATCCCCTGCCCTACACTGCAGATGAAAAGCAAATGGCGGCAATCTACAACGCAGCGGACACGTTCGTCACGCCATCGCTCGAAGAGAACCTGCCGAACATGGTCATGGAAGCCATGGCATGCGGGACGCCGTGCATAGGATTCGACGTCGGAGGCATACCGGAGATGATCGACCACCTGCACAACGGATACGTGGCCGGATACAAATCGGCAAGCGACATTGCAAAGGGCATCAAATGGATGCTATTCCAAGACTCTTACGAAGGGCTAAGCGAGGCGGCAATAAGGAAAGTGCGCGAATGCTACAGCGAAAGGAACGTTGCCAAACGCTACATCGAAGTCTACAACAAATCATTAAGCCCCAAACCTGCAAAATGAAAAAAGAAATAAACGTCACAATCATAATCGTAGCCAGGAACAACTGGAAGCAAATAAAGAAATGCCTGACGTCACTGCTCAGGCAACCCGGCCTCACTAAGGAAATAATTCTGCTCAATGACGGCTCCGACGACGGGGCAAGCAAGGATATAAAGAAGTTTGCCGACAAGCACGACGACATAAAGCTGTTTGAACAAAAATACAAGGGGTTGGCAAACTCAAGGAACAAAGCAATAAAGCAAATACAAGGAAGCTACACGCTGTTCGTCAACCAAGACCAGGAACTCCTGCCTTGCGCCCTGCAAATAGCCTACAAGGAGGCAACGCGCATCAATGCCGACATACTGCAACTCCCCTACATGGCCAAGGACGCGAAAAACCCAAAGAAGACGCACCTGAAAAAGATTCCCGTAACGCGACAAGAGATGAACGGAGCCGAATATGCCAAAAGCATTTGCGGCAAGCAGGCGCTGCCCACAGGCAACTATGCCAACATGATAAGGTCGGAATATTTGAAGGAGAAAACCATGCGCTTCGACCACAGGCTGAAAGACTATGACTTCGACTTTTTCACCAAGGCCATCATAGCTGCCGGAAACGTAGGGGCATCGCCCTACCCGCTCTTCGTCATAAACCAAGGCAAAACCGAAGCCGAAGAGCCGGAAACCGACCCGGCAAAAGCTCTTGGACACGAGAATGATTTCATCAGGAGGAACTTCAACGAGTTTGCAGAAGACAACTACCTCTCTCCCTCAAGGAAAGCATTGCTCAGCTACTCGCATAACATGCACATGCTTGTCCACGACAGGCAACTGCTCATAGCGTCTATGTATCCGCGCGACTACAACAAATGGGTCAAAGAGACCAAGGAATGCCTGATGATGTTCGGAGGGTGGAAAAAGCCGGGACGGATAAAATCACGGCTTGCACTGAAAACCGTGCCTGTGCCGGAACCGGCACGCAAGCCACGCAAGCAAAACGAAAAACATGCAAACGCCAATAAAGCCTAAGTTCACGGTAATAACCGTCACTTTCAACGCAGCCGAATACATTGAGGCGACAATATTGAGCGTCGTCAACCAAACCTACACCAACATTGAATATATCATAGTCGACGGGCAGTCAACCGACGGCACAGTCGACATAGCAAAGAAATATTCCGGCCACATAAAGCACCTGATTTCTGAAAGCGACGACGGGCTATATCATGCCATGAACAAAGGCCTCGCTCTGGCAACGGGGGACTACTTGTGTTTCCTTAATGCCGGAGACAGCTTCAACGGCAACGACACGTTAGAGAAGATCGTGCAAGGGCTGCAGGGCAGGGACAAGCTGCCTGGAATAATCTACGGCGAAACGGCATTGGTCGACAAGCACGGGAGCTACATCGGCATGCGACGACACAAAGCGCCGGAACATCTGACTTGGAAAAGCTTCAGGCACGGAATGATGGTCTGCCACCAAGCATTTATGCCAAGCAGGGAAATAGCCGAACCCTACGACACGGCATACCGCTTTTCTGCCGACTTCGACTGGTGCATACGGTTGATGAAGAAAACCAGCGACACGCACAACACGCACACCACAATAATCAACTACTGCAACGTAGGCATGACGACACGCAACCACAAGGCCTCGCTCGCCGAACGCTTCAGAATCATGCGCCGCCACTACGGGCTGCCTGTAACTGCCGCAATGCACGCTTGGTTCGTGATAAGGTTAGTTCTCGGACTTGAAAGGCGCAAGCAAAAAGGCGCTCACCCGGCAGGAACGTAGGCCAATACTGACAAATCATTATCCTGCAACTTATCATTGGCCACCTCAAGGATATCGGAGGCGGTAACGGCATCAATCTTGGCGAATGTCTTCTCAAGCGGGTTGACTTTCCCGTAGTGGAGAAACGATTTCGCCATGTCCAAAGCGCAATTTTCATTGTTGTCAGAAGCCACCGCAATCTGCCCGATGAATTGTTTCTTGGCCATGGATAAAGCCAAACTGCCCATGCGCTTGTCCCTGAATTGCCTTATTTGGCGGCGTACCAAATCAACGCACCGGCCGCTGTCGCCGTTGTCAGAGGCAAAAGCAATGCTGAACACCCCTGAATCGCGGTAGGAAAGCATGTTGGCCTCAACACTGTAGACCAAACCTCGCCTCTCCCTCAATTCAACGTTCAGGCGGCTGTTCATGCCGGGGCCGCCCAAGATGTTTGCAAGCAAGCAAAGGGCTGTGCGCCGGCCGTCAAAAGCATCGTAACCCCTGCAGCCTACCATGACGTGGGTTTGGTGCAATGCCTTCATGCGGGTCTCCTCAAACGGTTCATAGCAAGGCAAGGCAACGCTCTGCCTTGGCACAGGCCTGTCGGCAATTTGCTCGAAATGCTTTGAGGCAAGCGACCTCACTTTTTTGTTGTCAATGTTTCCCTTGAAAAAGAGGATCATGTTGGACGGAGAATAATATCGCGACACAAAACGCAGAGCGTCCTCCGACGTGAACGAGGCCAACGCCGAGGGCGTGCCAAGTATGTTGCGGCCCAGGGGATGAGACTTGAAAAGCAAAGCCTCAAAGTCGTCATAAATGAGTTCCGACGGCGAATCCTCGTACATGTTCATCTCATCGGCAATGACGCATTTCTCCTTCTCCAATTCTTTGGCAGGGAAAACCGAATGGAAAACAATGTCCGACAACAACTCCATTGCCCTGCCGGCATGCTCCGAAAGGAAAGTGGAATAAATGACCGTCTCCTCCTTGTTGGTGAATGCATTCAAGTCGCCGCCTACATTCTCCATGCGGTTCAGGATATGCCACGCCTTGCGCTTGCGCGTGCCTTTGAATATGGTATGCTCAACAAAATGCGCCATGCCCTGCTCCTCTGGGCCATCGTCCCGCGAACCGGCCAAGACAGCCAGCCCGCAATAGGCCACACCGCCATAAGAAAGGGCATGCACGGCACGCATGCCGTTGTTGAGCGTGAACACGTCGTAATCAGACATTGGCAAATGATATGGTTTGGCTGCGCAAAATTATACAAAACCTATTGCCTTTTGTCAAAAAAACCAGATATTTGCACCCGCTATAACGCAATATAATATTTGGCTTGATACAACGAATCTGCATATTTTGCTCGGCCTGCAACGCAATTGAACAGACATATTTTGACGAGACCGAACGATTAGGCAAGTGGATAGGCTCAAAAGGCATGACACTGGTCTATGGCGGAGTGGACACAGGCTTGATGGGATGCATCTCGAAAGCTGTCAAATCAAACGGAGGGAAACTAACCGGAATAATTCCAACCATCTTGGAAGATGGAGCGACGGCAAGCCAAATATGCGACACAATCATAACCACAAGCAACCTAAGCGAGAGGAAAGACAAGATGGCAGAGCTTGCCGACGCAATAATAGCACTGCCGGGAGGCATAGGAACACTTGACGAAATATTCACAGTGGCGGCAGCAACCTCCGCCGGCTACAACGACAAACGGGTGTTGCTGTACAACATCAACGGTTTCTACGACAAGCTGCTATCACTCGTCAACGAACTGCACCAGGCAGCATTCCTCAGGCAAGCCCCAGAAAGCTATTTCACAGTGGCAAACAACTTCGAAGAAATAATATCAGCTTTAAACAAATATAATGGCAAACACAATTGAACAGATGCTAAGGGACGAGGCCGCGGCCATAATGAACATCCCCGTAACAGAGAACTACGACAATGCCGTCGAACTCATCGTAGAGCAAGTATGGCGCAAAGGTGGCAAACTCGTAACCTCAGGCATGGGAAAGGCCGGCCAGATAGCAATGAACATAGCAACAACATTCTGCTCGACAGGAATACCGGCTGTCTTCCTTCACCCAAGCGAAGCACAGCACGGAGACCTCGGAATACTGCAAGCAAACGACCTGCTGCTGCTAATATCAAACTCAGGAAAAACACGCGAAATAGTAGAACTCACACACCTCTCGCGCAAACTCAACCCAAACCTCAAATTCATAGTCATAACAGGAAACACCGAAAGCCCGCTCGCAAAAGAAGCAGACATCTGCCTGCACACCGGAGCACCAAAGGAACTGTGCCTGCTCGGGATGACACCAACAACATCAACAACTACAATGACTGTCATAGGCGACATACTTGTGGTTGAAACAATGAGGAAAACAGGATTCACAATATCAGAATACTCTAAACGCCACCACGGAGGATACCTCGGAGAAAAATCAAGGGAACTCTCAAAATAATCCGGCCAACGAAACCTGAAGGCAATGCAAGCGGGGCAGCGTGGAAAACAAACCACACGCTGCCCCGCTTGACGCATCCACACCCCGGCAAACCAACAAGACGAACACTCCCAAGCTGCACAAGGACACCCAAAAAAGGAGGAAACGAAGGAGCACAAGACATAAAGGCTATAAAACAAAACATCCACCCGGGAAACCCCTCCTTAACTTTGCAAGCAACAAGCAGCCCACTGAATCATGAAAATCAAGACTATCGTCATCGCACCAGAATCTCAAGCACAAGAAAAAGAAATAAAAGCCATCATAAATGGCGAGACAAAAGCACTCAAAACATTCTGCAACCAAAGGAACACCGTATACCTCGTAAACAACGGGAACGAACAATGGACAGTCAAGAAATTCAAGCGCCCAACAATAGCAAATTGCTTTATATACACACTATTCAGGCCATCAAAGGCAAAACGGGCATTCAACTACGCATACAAACTGATTGAAAAAGGAATAGCAACGGCACAGCCAATTGCATACGCCGAAGAAAGCAAAAACGGCTTCTTCCACACGGGATGGTACATATCACGATACCTGCCCCTGCCCAGCCTCAACGACATAGAAAACCTTGACGAAACCGAAAGGCAAAAACTGCTCACCGACCTTGCCAGGTTCACCGCCGCAATGCACAGCCAAGGCATAATAGACTACGACTACAACACGAGCAACATATTCTGGGAAAAACAAGCAGACGGACACTACCTCTTCACGCTCATCGACATAAACCGCATGCGCTTCGGCAGCAAGAAACTGATCAACTGCGCCATAGCAATGACAACCAACGCGCTGCTCATGGAATTCGTCGAACAATACTGCGAAATCAGAGGCATCGACAAGCACAAATTCATGGAATTAGTGAAGCTCGGGTACAAAAGAATACACTCAAGAAGCAACGTGCTCAAGTGCCTGAATAACGCAATCAAGCCATTCACAAAGCACAAAACCAAATGAGGCAGCAAAAGGCAAAACCGGACACCGGCAAGAAAGCACGCCAAAGGAGGAACGCCGGCAAATTAAACCATGTCCATGAGGGGTGGCATCTTT
>CAZWPW010000094.1:0-7176 GCA_964635525.1 uncultured Bacteroidaceae bacterium | reverse complement strand
ATGGGGACATTCACCTTCACACCCTCCGAAACGAACCTCATGGGTGCCGGGATGGTACTGCCATGGGCCTTAGGGCTGATGTTCGTTGGTGGCGCCGGCAAGAGCGCAATGTTCCCGCTACACATCTGGTTGCCGGACGCTATGGAAGGCCCAACGCCTGTATCGGCATTGATACACGCCGCGACAATGGTCGTAGCCGGAGTGTACCTCGTGGCACGCATGTTCCCGTTGTTCATTGCATACGCGCCTGACACACTACACATCGTTGCATACGTAGGGGCTTTCACTGCCTTCTATGCGGCATCGGTGGCATGTGTGCAAACCGATATAAAAAGGGTATTGGCATTTTCAACCATATCGCAAATAGGATTCATGATGGTAGCTCTCGGCGTGGCAACATCGTTCGACCCGCATGCCGGAGGATTAGGATACATGGCAAGCATGTTCCACCTTTTCACGCACGCAATGTTCAAGGCATTGCTCTTCCTCGGAGCCGGATGCATAATCCATGCCGTGCACAGCAATGAGATGTCGGCAATGGGAGGCCTGCGCAAATACATGCCGATAACGCACATCACATTCTTGATAGCGTGCCTGGCAATAGCGGGAATACCACCGTTCTCGGGCTTCTTCTCAAAAGACGAAATACTCACCGCATGCTTCCAATTCAGCCCCTTCATGGGATGGGTAATGACAATTATAGCAGGCATGACGGCATTCTACATGTTCAGGCTTTACTACGGGATATTCTGGGGAACCGAAAACACCAAGCTGCATGGAGAGCATACCCCACATGAAAGCCCGCTTTCAATGACCTTGCCGCTCATCTTCCTGGCAGTGGTGACGATTTTCTCGGGCTTCATTCCTTTCGGGCATTTCGTTTCCTCAAACGGACATTCCTATGACATACACCTGCAAGCAAACGTGGCAGTGACGAGCGTCATAGTGGCACTGATTGCCATAGCCTTGGCAACCTACATATATGCACGCGACAAGCAACCCGTCGCCGATATGCTTGCGCGCCGCTTCCCGAAGTTGCATAAAGCAGCCTATGCGCGTTTCTACCTCGACGAGGTATGGATGTTTGTCACGCGCAAGATAATATTCAGGTATATCTCCGCACCCGTGGCATGGTTCGACCGCAACGTGGTAGACCAATTCCTGAACATCATGGCATCGTCGACAAATGCGGCAGGATCAGGCCTGCAACCTGTGCAGAACGGTAAGATACAAACCTACGTCATCTGGTTCTTCGCAGGCGCAGTAGTATTAACAATCTTGATATTATTATCACTATGAACATATTATCATTTTTTGTCCTTATACCCCTCTTGATGCTTTTGGGCTTGTGGCTCGCCCGCAACCTCAACCAAGTTAGGGGAGTGATGGTTGCAGGTTCGACAGCACTGTTGGTCTTGTCAATCTACGTCACGGTAGCTTACATCGCAATGCGAAACGCAGGCAATGCTGCAGAGATGCTCTTCGTTTCAGAAGTAGTATGGTTCGCGCCGCTCAATATCTGTTATTCGACTGGCGTAGACGGCATTTCGGTGTCGATGCTCCTGCTCAGTTCGATAATAGTATTCACCGGCACCTTCGCCTCATGGAAGCTGCAACCCCTGACCAAGGAGTTCTTCCTCTGGTTCACGCTATTGAGCACCGGAGTGTTCGGGTTCTTCATCTCAACCGACTTGTTCACTATGTTCCTCTTCTACGAAGTGGCATTGATACCAATGTACCTCCTGATAGGAGTGTGGGGCAGCGGAAGGAAAGAATACTCGGCAATGAAACTCACGCTCATGCTAATGGGCGGCTCGACATTCCTCCTGATAGGTATACTGGCCATATATTACGGAGCTGGGGCAACGACGATGAACGTTGTCGAACTGGCCAAAATGCACATACCCGAGTGGATACAAAACATCTTCTTCCCATTGGTGTTCATAGGATTCGGAGTGCTTGGCGCACTCTTCCCGTTCCACACATGGAGCCCCGACGGTCACGCATCGGCGCCAACAGCAGTATCAATGCTGCACGCCGGAGTGCTGATGAAACTCGGAGGCTACGGATGCTTCAGGGTAGCAATGTACCTCATGCCTGAAGGAACAGCAATGTGGTGCGACCTCTTCCTCGTACTGACAACAATATCCGTCGTTTACGGAGCCTTCAGCGCAATAGTGCAAACCGACCTCAAATACATCAACGCATACTCGTCGGTAAGCCACTGCGGATTGGTGCTTTTCGCGCTCCTCATGATGACTAAGGTCAGCGCAACAGGAGCAGTGCTCCAGATGCTCAGCCACGGGCTTATGACAGCACTCTTCTTCGCATTGATCGGAATGATATACGGCAGGACACACACACGCGACGTGCGGCAAATGAGCGGACTGATGAAAACAATGCCGTTCCTGTCAGTAGGATACGTCATAGCAGGTCTCGCAAACCTTGGTCTGCCAGGGCTTAGCGGATTCATAGCAGAGATGACAATCTTCACCGGATCATTCCAGAACCCGGGAATATTCCACCGCGTTTGCACCATCATTGCTACAATGAGCATAGTCATAACCGCCGTGTACATACTCAGAGTTGTAGGCAAAATGCTCTACGGGACAATCACGAACGACGAACACGCCAAACTCACCGATGCAACATGGGACGAACGAGTGGCAGTAATATTCCTCATCGCGGCAGTAGCAGGGCTGGGATTGGCCCCATTCTGGGTCAGCGACATGATCAGCGGAAGTGTAGAACCTATAATTTCACAATTAATCAATTGACGCACTTATGTATCTATCAGCAATATTATCAATGCAGCAAGAAGTCACGCTCGTGGCAATAATACTCGTAGTGCTGCTGGCCGACTTGTTCGTCAAAGACACAAACAACAAAGTCGTGCAACGACTTGCTTGCCTGCTCATGCTCGTGCAGATAGCAGTCAACATCATGCCTTACGAGGCGACGGCTTTCGAAGGAATGTACCAAACCACTAAAATAACTTCGATAGTAAAAACAGTGCTGTCGATGGGAACACTACTCGTATTCATGCAAGTGGGAAAATGGTTCGAACACGACGACTCAAGATACAAGGCCGGAGAGTTCTACGTGCTGACACTGAGCACGCTGCTCGGCATGTTCTTCATGATTAGCGCAGGGCATTTCCTGCTATTCTACATCGGGCTTGAACTCGCATCAATACCCATGGCATGCCTCGTGGCATTCGACAAGTACAAGCACCACAGTGCCGAGGCGGGAGTAAAGTACATGCTCAACGCAATGTTCTCCTCCGGGATAATGCTCTACGGCATATCAATGGTCTACGGGACGTGCGGCACGCTCTACTTCGACGACGTGGCAATGGCAATAGCCGGAACACCACTGCAAATACTGGCAATGGTCTTCTTCTTCGCCGGGTTAGGATTCAAAATAAGTCTCGTGCCATTCCACATGTGGACACCCGACACCTACCAAGGAGCGCCCACGACAGTAGCGGCATACTTGTCGGTAATATCAAAAGGAGCGGCATCATTCGCCCTCATGGGAATACTCATGAAAGTCTTCGGATACATGGTGCATGACTGGACACTCCTCCTCGGCATCATCATTGTGATAACGATAACGGTAGGAAACCTCTTCGCAATAATGCAAAACGACCTTAAACGGTTCATGGCATACAGCAGCATATCGCAAGCAGGCTACATCATGCTCGCGGTAATGGCCGATTCAAGCGAAGGGGCAGCCGCGCTCGTCTACTACATCATAATATACATAGTGGCGAACCTCGCAGTGTTCGGGGTGATAAACACCGTGGAACAGCACAGCGGAGGCATGACAGCACGCAGCGACTACAACGGGTTCTACAAGACAAACCCCAAGCTGAGCCTCGTCATGACACTCGCGCTCTTCTCTTTGGCGGGAATACCCCCCTTCGCGGGCTTCTTCAGCAAGTTCTTCGTCTTTGCATCGGCATTCAATACCGGATTCCAAGCAGAACAAACGGGATATTGGATCGTAGTGTTCATAGCATTGGTCAACACGATAATATCGCTCTACTATTACCTGTTGATAGTGAAAGCAATATACATCATGCCCAATGACAAGCCCATACCTACGTTCAAAAGCGGGATTATGGAGAGGGCAGGACTTGCGATATGCCTCGCAGGTGTAGTCTTCATCGGACTCGCCAGCTGCATATTCCAGTTCCTGGTCGACAACGCCACGCTCTCATAAAGCGGAAGGCATAAAGACAAACGAGTGGCGCGCCCGTTGCGGCGCGCCACTCGTTTGTCTTCACATAGGCCGGAACGTCAAGCTGGCAGCTCAGAACGGCAAGTCATCATCAATGCTCGCCTGGGGAATCTCCGGAGCAACATCAGGCATCACCGGAGCGCCCGTGCCGGAAAACTGCCCGGCATTGGCGGAAGCATCACCAGCCTCGCGTTCAATCTTCCAAGCCCTTATGTCATTGTACCACCTTCCGTTGTACTCCCTGCAATCGATGTCGAAGAAAACATTGAGTTTCTCGCCCAACTGGATGTTGAACTCATCAATCTTCTCCGACCACAGGTTGAAGCACATCTTGCGGGGGTAACGGTCGTCGTTCTCGATGACGTACTCCTGTTTCTTCCATTCGTTGCCGTTCGACTTGCTCACGCCCTTGGTGAGAGGGAGAACTGCAATGATTTTCCCTTTGAATTCCATCTTGTTATTGTGAATAATGTTGCAGAGGCGAAGTTAACAATTACACGGCAACCGCCAAACAACACACCCCGTTTTTTGCCAAAGGAAGACAAAATGCAGGATTGACAGAATGACATGAAAACCACTAATAATCCAAAAATAAGAAAAGCAAATCCAAGGAAATGCTTAACCGAAAACCTAACAAAAGTTAAATAACCCCGACCTGCGGAAACATACAACCCAAGCCGCCCTTGGGTTGTATATCTTTTTGTCAACCACGCCGAGGTCTTTTTATCGGCTTGCCCAAGCTCATTTATCAAGTTGCCCGGGTACTTTTATCAAGTTTGCGAGGCATTTTTTCCAGCCCTCTGCCGGACCGGGAGCGGCAACAGGAGTGGCCGTGACATTGCACTTGCAGGTTGCCTTTTCGCCGCATTCTTTAATTCTTGCTTATCAGATACTTTTCGTTAAATTGTTGTATCTTTGCGCAAATTTACAATAATTGAATGAAGACATTTGAAGAATTAGGCATCTCCGCCGAAGTGTTGAAGGCCATTACCGAGCTTGGTTACGAATCACCCATGCCTGTGCAAGAGGCAGTTATCCCTTACCTTTTGGGCGAAAGCAGCAGTGATGTCGTCGCGCTCGCGCAGACCGGCACCGGGAAGACGGCGGCCTTCGGACTCCCACTGATACAGAAAATCAACCTCGAGTTCCGCAAGCCGCAAGCATTGATACTGTGCCCGACGCGGGAGCTGTGCCTGCAAATATCCAACGACTTGAAGGATTATTCACGATACATCCCCGACTTGAGCATATTGCCCGTGTACGGAGGCACTTCAATTGAGAACCAAATCCGCAATTTCAAGCGCGGGGTGCATATAATAGTTGCCACTCCGGGGCGGTTGATAGACCTGATGGAACGCAAGGCCGTCGACCTCGAGACGATAGAAAAGGTTGTAATGGACGAGGCCGACGAGATGCTCGACATGGGGTTCACCGACAGCATTAACGCCATCCTTGAGCGCGTGCCGGAAAACCGCACCACGCTGATGTTCTCGGCAACCATGTCTCCGGCGATAGCAAAGATAGCAAAGAATTACCTCCGCGACCACAAGGAGATAGTCATAGGCACGAAAAACGAGGGGGCCAAGAGCGTCAACCACATATACTACATGGTGCATGCCAAGGACAAGTACCTCGCACTGAAGCGCGTTGCCGATTACTACCCGGACATCTACGCCATAGTGTTCTGCCGCACAAGGATGGAAACGCAGGAAGTTGCCGACAAGCTCATAGGCGACGGCTACAGCGCCGATGCCCTGCATGGCGACTTGTCGCAGGCGCAACGCGACTTTGTCATGGGCAAGTTCCGCCAGCGCCGCCTGCAAATACTCGTCGCCACCGACGTTGCCGCGCGCGGGCTTGACGTTGACGATTTGACACACGTAATCAATTACGGGCTGCCCGATGACATTGAATCCTACACGCACCGCAGCGGAAGAACCGGCCGGGCGGGAAAGACCGGCACTTCGATTTCGATAATCAACCTCCGCGAGAAAGGCAAGGTAAAGTCAATAGAGAAAGTCATCGGCAAGCAATTCGTTGCGGGCACCATCCCGACGGGGAAAGAGATATGCGAGAAGCAGCTCCTCAAAGTAATGGACGAGATAGAGAAAGTCCCGGTCAACGAGGAAGAAATAGCGGCTTATTTGCCGGAGATTTACCGCAAGCTGGACTGGCTTGACAAGGAGGACCTTATCAAGCGCGTCGTGTCATTGGAGTTCAACCGATTCCTCGACTACTACAGCAATGCCCGCGACATTGACTCTCCGAGCAGCGGAGGGAAACAGGAAAAAGGCGACAGGGGAGGCAGGCGTGGCAAACGCGCAGGCGGAGACAGGTCGCGAAACGCCGAGCCGGGATATGCAAGGCTGTTCGTCAACCTCGGCAAGAGGGACGGCATGTCGCCGGGGATGATCATCGACATGCTGAACCACAACATCGAAAAGCGCATTGACGTAGGCCGCATCGACCTGATGCAAAACTTCTCGTTCTTCGAAGTCAAAGAGAAAGACGCGGCGACCGTTGTCAAGTCGCTCGCTGACTTGACCTACAACCGCAGGCCGGTGAATGTCGAGATAGCAAGCTCCGTAGATGCCTCGCATGGGGGCAGGGGAGGGCATCAATCACCTCCGCCAAACCGCAAGAAGGCCAAGAAGCAACATGAAAACGAGGACTTCAGGAGCCTGATTGAAAATGGGGCACTTGACGACAGCAAATGGTACGAGAAGAAAAGACGCAAGAAGAAATGACCCTTGGCAGGGGAAGCAGCAGGGGAGGCCAACCAGCCTCCCCTGATTTATTATTAAGCATTGATGCCGCCAGTGGCATATCCGTCATGATTTTATGGCTATGTTATTTTTCTAATTAAAATTCGGGCATAAAGAATTTCTAAAGGCCCTGCCGCATTATCCGCTGTATAATAAATGCCTTTGG
>CAZWPW010000093.1:0-7187 GCA_964635525.1 uncultured Bacteroidaceae bacterium | reverse complement strand
CAGTTCTTTGTCCATGTTTTCCTTTATCATGTGCCAATGCACAAGATAAAGGAAAACATGGACAAAGAACTGCGCGTCTGCCACGAAGCTCCGTTCTACACCCTCGGTCCGTTGGTAACGGACATAGCTCCCGGATATGACCACATAACATCAGCCATAGGCGCTGCGCAGATTGCTTGGCACGGCACGGCAATGCTTTGCTATGTCACGCAAAAAGAACATTTGGCACTGCCGAACAAGGAGGATGTAAGGGTAGGGGTTGTCACCTACAAGATTGCAGCTCATGCTGCCGATTTGGCTAAAGGACACCCCGGAGCGCAGGTCAGGGACGATGCTTTGTCAAAGGCAAGGTATGATTTCAGGTGGAAGGACCAGTTCTACCTGTCGCTTGACCCCGAGCGCGCCTCGGAGTATTTCAACGAGGGCAAGCACACCGACGGGGAATATTGCACGATGTGCGGCCCGAATTTCTGCGCAATGCGCTTGAGCAAGGATGTCAAAGACACCACAAAACAGGATTGATAGATGTTTTCAGATTATCTTAACACAATATCGTGGAACGAGACGACCTCGTCAATTTATTCGAAGACAAGCAAGGACGTCGAGCGCGCCTTGAAGAAGAAAAACTTGACGGTTGACGATTTCCAGTCGCTAATATCGCCTGCTGCAGAACCTTACATCGAAACGATGGCGCATCTAAGCCGGCACTACACGCTCGAAAGGTTCGGCAAGACAGTATCCATGTTCGCTCCTATGTACTTGAGCAATTCATGCTCGAACTCATGCGTGTACTGTGGATTCCAAGCGTCGAACCCGATGAAAAGGACAATCCTGCGCGAAAGCGAGATAATAAATGAGTACAAGGCAATAAAAAGCCTTGCCCCCTTTGAAACGATATTGCTCGTGACGGGGGAGAACCCGGCCAAGGCGGGAGTGCCGTACATTGCCAAGGCTTTGGATTTGGCCAAGCCATTTTTCAGCAACCTGAAAATAGAGGTAATGCCTCTCAAGATGGAAGATTACAAGGAACTCACCAAACACGGGCTAAATGGCGTGGTCTGCTTCCAGGAGACTTACAACCGCGAACGTTACAAGGTCTACCACCCGAGAGGGATGAAGTCGAATTTCGAGTGGAGGGTCAATGCCTTCGACAGGATGGGATTGGCCGGCGTGCACTCGATAGGGCTTGGCGTGCTTGTCGGACTTGAAGACTGGAGGACTGACATGGCAATGATGGCCTATCACCTGCGCTACTTGCAGAAGACGTATTGGAAGACAAAGTACAGCGTTAACTTCCCGCGATTGAGAGGGGCAGAAAACGGAGGCTTCAAACCTAATGTGAACATGACTGACAAGGAACTGGCACAACTGACTTTCGCTTTCAGAATATTTGACCATGATGTCGACATATCGTATTCAACCCGGGAATCGGCAGCATTCAGGAATGCCATGGCAACGCTTGGGGTGACGACAATGAGTGCCGAAAGCAAGACCGACCCGGGAGGGTACTACACCTATCCGCAGTCGCTTGAGCAGTTCCACGTCAGCGACGGGCGCACGGCAAAGCAAGTCGAGGAGGATTTGAAATCACTGGGGCGAGAACCCGTTTGGAAAGATTGGGACAAAGTTCTTAGTTGAAATGTACAGGCAAATATCATCGGCATTGCTCCAAAAAGCCATAGGAGAATTGTCAAAGCTACCAGGCATTGGCGAACGGACAGCCATGCGGCTTGCCCTTTACCTGCTCAGGCAGGAAGATTCGTTCGTTGCATCATTTATCACTGCAATAGGCGAAATGAAGCGCAATGTCAAGTATTGCACTACGTGCAACAACATCTCTGACACGGATGTATGCACGATATGTTCCGACAAGTCACGCGACACCTCAACAGTCTGCGTGGTCGAAAACATCAAGGATGTCATGGCAATAGAGGCGACAATGCAGTACAGCGGCCTGTACCACGTTTTGGGAGGCCTCATCTCGCCTATGGATGGCGTAGGACCAAACGACATAGCCATAGATGCCTTGGTTGAGAGGGTCGCTAAAGGAGGCATAGACGAGGTCATACTTGCACTGAGCCCGACAATGGAGGGCGACACGACGAATTTCTACATCTACCGCAAACTGGCTCCGACAGGCGTGAAGGTAACAACATTGTCAAGGGGAATACCGGTGGGCGATGAACTGGAATACACCGATGAGGTGACGCTGGGGAGAAGCATACTCAACAGGGTCGATTTTGAAACGAACATGTGAACAGGATGAAAGAACTCGCACGCATAACCAGAATACTGAAATTCAGTTTCGCCTTGTTTGTTGCGCTTCCCGTGTTGTACGCGATGCTTTCAACGTCGGGGACAGTCAACCTCGTCCTGCCTTTGGAAACGCCCGCTGCTGCATATATTTGTCAGGTGGCTGGCGTTTTTATGGCGTTGCTGGCGGTACCTTTCGCGCTTACGCTCTTTAACAAGCTGCTTAAAGCGAAGGTCATGGCCGAGCAGAGCCTCACCAAAGCAATGCAACACTACCTTTTGTTGAGCGTGCTGCGGCTTGCCTTGTTGTCCCTGGCAGCGGCTTTTAACCTGCTTCTGTATTTCAGCCAAGGGCAGCGGAGCAGCATAGGCCTCTTGTGCTTCTTTATATGCGCCCTCGCGTTCGCATTTTGCGTGCCAACGGCAAAGCGTGTAAAGAATGATTTGGATTTAGGTGATTAGCTTAATGCCCGCAAAAGATGAAGGTTTCAATTGTCATAGTCAGTTACAACGTAAAGCATTATCTTGAGCAATGCCTTGATTCTTTGTTCAAGGCACTAGCCGGCTTAGAATCTGAGGTGTTCGTCGTCGACAATGCCTCATCCGATGGCTCGGCAGAGATGGTGCAATGCCGTTACCCTCAAGCTGCATGCATAGCAAACGGGGATAACGTGGGCTTCTCGAAGGCTAACAATCAGGCATTGGCCTTATCCACGGGCGAATACATACTGTTGCTTAATCCCGACACCTTGGTTTCAAGGGAATCAATCAGAGATTGTGTGGAATACTTGGAATCACATGACGATGCCGGCTCTGTCACAGTAAAGATGATTTCAGCGTCAGGAGCTTTCCAAATCGAGTCAAAAAGGGGATTCCCGTCGCCTCAAGCGGCATTCTTCAAATTGTTCGGGCTGTCAAGGATGTTTCCAAAGTCGAAACTCTTCGGGGCTTACAACCTCTTGTACCTCGACGAGGACGAAACGCACCGGATAGACATCTTATGCGGAGCGTTCATAATGTTCAGGAAATCGTTAATGGACAAGGTCGGAATGTTAGACCCTGCCTTTTTCATGTATGGAGAGGACATTGACTTCTCCTACCGCCTGACTAATAAGACGGGGTACGCCAACTATTACCTCCCTTGCCCGATATTGCATTACAAGGGCGAAAGCACGAAGAAAGGCAGCATCGCCCATGTCAGTTCATTCTACGGGTCGATGTTGGTGTTCTATGAGAAATATTACAGTTCCGCCAAGCATTGGTTCCGGGCGTTTGTCAAGGCGGGGGTGTACCTCCACGCTTTCTGCTATTACATATTGAGGCATGCAAGGAGGCTTATGCGAAAGAAAGCCCATGACAGTACTGGCTTGGAAGGTAAAAGGTTCATTGCCATATCCGTCAATGATGCCGACGCGAGTGTTTTGTCAACTATGGCCAGCCGCTTTGGTTGTTCACTGGCAGGTGTTATGAAATACGAAGATGCCCTTCAGCAACTTGCCGGCATCGATTGCGACTATATCGTTTTTTGCCGTGAAACAATATCCTATGATGATGTGATATCCTTCATGAACAAATGCAAAGGCAAAGGAGCGGAACTTGGCATCTATTCCCGTGAGTTGAAAACATTGGTGTTGCCGGAAAATATACTACGTTTGGATGACGGAAAAAATATTTGAAAACGAAAGCATCAGGCTGCGGCCAGTCGAAATCGACGATGCCGAATTGTTATATGCCATCGAGAATGACGCAGAAGAGTGGGGGACATCAATTCACTTGACACCGCGATCATTGTTCTTCCTAAGGGAATATGTCCGCAACTCGTCGAATGATTTTTTCATTGACAAGCAATTGCGGTTGGTCATCGAACGTGCCTCCGGCAATGAAGTGGCAGGCATAGTCGATTTGTTCGACTACGACATAGTCTGCTCAAAGGCCGAAATCGGCATATTCATTCTCAAGCAGTACCGCGAAAATGGTTACGCCACGGCTGCCCTGAGGTTGCTATCGCGCTACGCGTTTACCTATCTGAGGTTGTCGCAATTGTATTCCTATGTCGATGTTGGCAACACCAAGGCCTTGGCCTTGTTCAAACGAGCGGGGTTTGAGAACACGGCGGTTTTGAAAAGATGGTTTTGCTTCAAGGGCGTTTATTCCGATGCCCTGGTATTCCAATTGTTCAGCAGCTATAATGGCACGGCTCTATGACGATATGACGAAGAGTCATACGCCATTTATATCACTGCCGGGGGGGATGTACCCATCTGCCTCATAATCCGAAGGCAACGATGGCACGCTTGATTCTTGGTAGCTATGCATAATCCCCCCGCAGGATATATTATGGTCATTGCCCGGTGTTAACGACAGGCTGGGCAGTCTCGTCGGCACAAAGAACAACGAGTAAGTTGCTCACCAATGCGGACTTTTGTTCATCGTTAAGCTTGACTATGTCCCTATCGTTAAGTTCGTGCAATGCCATCTGTACCATGCCGACAGCTCCTTCAACAATCTTTTCACGTGCGGCGATGACAGCGCTTGCCTGCTGCCTGCGCAACATCACAGCCGCTATTTCTGGAGCGTAAGTCAAATAGTTCAGCCTTGCTTCCTGCACCTCTATGCCTGCCATTTCGAGGCGTTCATTGAGCTTTTCCTCCAATTGCTCGTTGATTTCCTCGCCGCCGCTCCTCAAGGTCAGCTCGTTGCTTGAACTTGCAACCTTTGCAGTATCGCCGATGTTGTCGTATGCGAACTGCCCTGCAACCTGCCTGAGCGCGGCATCGCCCTGTATGCTGACGAATTTCTCGAAAGCCTGCATGCGGCTTGCCACTGTCCCGCTTGACATTGTCTGGGCATCAATCTCGAACATAGCTTTGTAAGTGTCCTTGAGTTTCCAAACGATGACCATGCCGATAAGTATCGGATTGCCCATCTTGTCATTCACCTTGATAGGCTGGGCATCGAGGTTGCGTGCGCGAAGCGACAAGGTCTTGGTCGTCATGAAAGGGTTAATCCAATAGAAGCCCGTCTTGCGGAACGTGCCTTTGTACTTACCGAAAAATATAAGGACTTTGGCCTCATTCGGTTCGAGCTTAATGTAACCGTACATCGTCAAAAAGCCTGCAAAGGCGAGCACTGCGATTGCCGTGATAGTCAACGGGGAGACGTCCGTCGATTTTGCCGTCAATATTATACAGTATGCCGCTCCGGCGTAGAACAGTACATTTAGGAAGAACGCAACGAAACCGTTGAGATAAAACCCTGAGTAATCGAATTCTTTGTTTTTCATGATGCGGATGTTTTTAATGATATTTTCAAATTGCAATATATGGAAAAAATCCAAACATGAGTGCGAATGCTTAAAAAAATACAACTTTTGCGGCAAACTCTCCATGGTTCGAATAGTTTTCTTATCATTGCACATCAGAAAACAGGAGTCAAACACAAACATGCAACTTTATGGCAAGCTATTGGGTACTGTTCATAGCGATAACATTGCTGAGCTGGCTCGTTTCGAGCCGCTTGAAAAACAAGTTCGAGAGATATTCTAAAGTCCACCTGCGCAGCGGGATGACAGGGCGCGAAGTGGCTGAGGCCATGCTGCGCGGCAATGGAATATACGACGTGTCGGTCACGTGCACGCCCGGCACGCTTACCGACCACTACAATCCCCTGTCGAAGACTGTGAATTTGAGCGAAGCAGTCTACTACGGCAGCAGCGTGGCGGCCGCAGCCGTCGCGGCCCATGAGTGCGGGCACGCCTTGCAGCACGCCACGGCATACGCCCCGCTGCGGTTTCGCTCGGCTATAGTGCCGGTTGTCAGCCTTGCGTCAAACGTCATGCCATGGGTGCTTATCGCGGGGATGCTGCTGCTGCACGTCTTCCCGGGCCTGATGCTCTTCGGCATTGTGCTGTTCGCCTTGACGACGTTGTTCAGCTTCATAACCCTCCCCGTCGAAATCGATGCCAGCCGGCGCGCCTTGCAGTGGCTGCAAGCAACGGGGATAACCGGAACGCAGGACCATGCCATGGCAGAAGACGCCCTGAAGTCGGCGGCCCACACATACGTCGTGGCGGCGCTTGGCTCGCTGGCGACGTTGCTCTACTACGTCATGCTCTTCGCTGGAGCCGCGCGCGATGAGTGAACTTTCCGCCTGCAACCGGCAAAGCCATTCGAAGAAAGTTGTTGGTGGATGCCGGGCTGGTTCACGCCGGCTGCATAGTTAATCAAAGAAAGATGCCTGGTTGATTCAGGCTGCTATCCGGGATAATCTTAGCTGCCCTGAGAGCCCTAATTGGCTGCCCGGCGAGTTGACAAAAAGATATACAACCCAAGGGCGGCTTGGGTTGTATGTTTTCTGCCTTTGGGTTGTATGTTTTCCCTCCTTGGGTAGTATGTTTCCGCAAACTGGGTATATTTAACTTTTGTTAGGTTTTCAGTTAAGCGATTCCTTGGTTTTGCTTTACATATTTCTGGAATGCTTGCCGTTATGCTGTCATTTTGACAATCGCATTTTTCGGTTTAGGGTAGTATCAGTTTCCATTGCCAGCCGCTGGCATTAGCATGGTTTCCTTGCTTGCGTGGAGAGCGGTGCGGTGCGCATGTTTGTCGCGTTGTTTTTGGCAGATACCTCCTTACGGGAGAAGCCTCTTGCATAGGTATTTCGTTGGAATCCATATCGTTATCATTACAACAACCAGCACAGTCGCGAAGATCAGGGCGATGTCTCCCAAGTCGACCCTTACTGGATAGGCATCTGCCATGAACATGCCTGCTCCTGCGAGCTTGATGATGCCGAGGTGTTGTTGCATGAGGCAGAGGATTGTGCCGAGCACTATGCCTGCCGTTGCGCCGAGGATGCTTATCATCCACCCGTCGGCCAGGAAAATCCTCGCTATGCCGTCCCTTTGCGCTCCCATGCTCCTCAGTGTTTCAAGG
>CAZWPW010000092.1:4394-7199 GCA_964635525.1 uncultured Bacteroidaceae bacterium | reverse complement strand
ATTATTTCAGCAGCGTCGGCGTTCTTGACCGCCTGCAGTTCTTCGAGGAGGCGTTGAACCCTCATCTTCTCTTGGTCTAAAAGAGTCCTGAGTGAGTCATTGGTTATGATTTCTTGCAATTCGTCATATTGCTTGGCATAGCTCAGGTAGTCATTGCTCATCTCCTCTTTCTCGAGTTCGAACAGCTGCAGCATGTCGTTCCTGTCTTTCCTTTCGACCAATATCAATGTCAGCGCAATCGCTACTATGACAAGTATGGCTGCTATCAAAGATGTGATGATCACTTTTGGTTTCTTTTCCATAATGCCGAATTTTACACAAATGTAATCATATCGGGCGTTTCTGACAATAGCAAATACGGTTCAAACGGCAAAGCTAACTAACGCATACGGAAAAACTGATTAAATTTGTTCTCGCAAGACAATTGTTCAGTAATGAAAAAATACGCAGACGTAATACTGCCGCTGCTCATTCCAAATACCCTGACCTACTCTATCCCCGACGGCATCCGCCAGAAAGTGGAGCCGGGATGCAGGGTAATAGTCACCATTAAAGACAAGAAGAAATACACGGCTATAATAAAAAGCATTCACGACGAAGCCCCTGAAGGGTTCACCATCAAGGATATTGACGGGGTCGTTGACACAACGCCCATGATAACCAACGAACAGATGCGCCTTTGGCAGTGGATTGCCGATTACTACATGTGCACGCTCGGCGAGGTGTTCAAAGCCGCAGTGCCAAGCAGGTTAAGGCCAAGCAGCGAGACAATCATAATGGCAAAAGAGGAAACTCAGACGGCAACTGGCCTCAGCAGCAAAGAAACAAAGATAGTTGAGTTAGTACGCAAGGAAAAGAAAATAAAGATACAGAAGATAGAATCTGCTCTCAACATCTCCGGGATTATCCCAGCGCTTAACCGGCTTCTTGAGAAAAACATCGTCGCCGTAAGCGAAGAGGTCAAGCAAAAGGGCGGCCGTAGCAAGGTGACTGAGTTCGTGAAGCTTGCCAAAGAGTTCGAGGGGCTTGATGCCAGCCAAGTAATTAGCAAAGCATGCGGCATAGCGGGGGGGGATGCCATGTTGGGCAAATTCTTCGAGATGTGCCAAACAAGCGGCATGAAAGCGGTTGGCAAAAACAAACTTGCCGGCAGCATGGCTAAAGGCAAGCAGGCAATCAAAAAGCTAATCGGCTCGGGAATACTTGAAACTTGCGTGCTTGATGCAGGTAGCTTTGAGCAATCCGTCAACGGATGCGAACGCTTGAACGAATTGAATGGCGAACAGCAAAGGGCGATAAATGAAATCGCCGACGCATTCAAAAGCAAGAACGTTTGCTTGCTGCACGGTGTAACGGCATCGGGAAAAACGGAGGTTTACATCCACCTTATCCAACAAATAATTGACGAAGGCAAGCAAGTCCTTTACATGCTCCCCGAAATAGCCCTGACCACACAAATTACCCTGCGCCTTCACCGGTTCTTCGGCAACAAGCAATTAGTTTACCATTCCCGGCTCAATGACACCGAGAGGCAAGACATTTGGAAGAGGCAATCAGGCAGCACCCCCTGCCCGCTGGTCATCGGCGCAAGGTCATCGGTATTCCTTCCATTCAAGAACCTCGGCCTTGTCATCGTTGACGAGGAGCACGAGCCATCATTCAAGCAAGAAGAGCCAACGCCACGCTACCACGGACGCGACACTGCTATCGTGCTGGCATCGCTTTTCGGTGCAAAGGCACTGCTCGGCACTGCCACCCCGTCATTGGAGAGCTACTACAATGCCAAATGCGGGAAATACGGGTTCGTCAAAATGATGAAACGCTACAATGAGGTGTTCATGCCCCAAATCACGACCGTTGACTTGGCAGACCAATACAAACGCAAAGTCATGAAAGGCCAATTCTCGCCCGTGCTGACCAACAAGATAAAAGAGGCGTTAGACAACAGGCAACAAGTCATCCTGTTCCAAAACAGGAGGGGGTATGCGCCAATCATGTCATGCCGTACTTGCGGGTGGACACCACGGTGCAGTTTTTGCGACGTCAGCATGACCTACCACAAACAACAGCAAACACTGTCATGCCACTACTGCGGATATACTATACCACTGCCACAGGCTTGCCCGGAGTGCGGCGAACACGAGATGAGGGGCAAAGGTTTCGGGACTGAAAGGATTGAAGAGGACTTAAAAAGCATCTTCCCGCAAGCAACTACGGCGCGGCTTGACATAGACTCTGCACAAAAATCAAAAAACGCCTACAAAGACATCATTGAAAGATTCTCAAACAGGGAAATAGACATACTTATCGGGACGCAGATGATTTCCAAAGGGCTTGACTTCGACAACGTGAGCATAGTAGGAATCATGAATGCCGACAACATCATGAACTATCCCGACTTCCGCGCACAGGAGAGGGCATTCCAAATGATGTCGCAAGTAGCAGGGCGCGCCGGGCGTAAGAACAAGCAAGGGACAGTCATCCTGCAAACCTATTCGCCAAGCCACTTCATCATCGACAAGGTCAAGTCAAACGACTATGAGGGAATGTATGAACACGAAATAGAGGAACGCGCACTGTTCAAGTATCCCCCGCTCTACCGGCACGTGTGCATTGTAGTGAAGCATAAAGACCAGTCAAAAGCGAAAAGCGCGGCTGAATTGCTCGGCAACTTTTTGAGGAAGGCTTTCGGCAACCGCCTGCTTGGTCCTGACCGGCCGCCAATTGGCAAAGTACAGACCTACCACATCCAGAAAATGATTCTGAGGATGGAAAACGGCATCGACATCAAATATGTCAAAGAAA
>CAZWPW010000092.1:0-4384 GCA_964635525.1 uncultured Bacteroidaceae bacterium | reverse complement strand
TTTGAGGGCGGCATGCGCTGCCGTGCAAAACAGCGAGGGGATGCGTTCTGCCATCATCTATTGCGACGTTGACCCGCAAAACTGACGTTCACCCCTTATGCCAAAAAGGTTACTGAAGTTCCAACGTGCCTTTACCCTGTCTGAGTATTTCGAAATCACTGCCTGTGCAATCAACTACCGTCGAGGGCTCAACGCCGCCATATCCTCCGTCAATGACCAAGTCGACCATTTTGCCGTATTTCTCATTTATCAGCTCGGGGTCAGTGTAATATTCTTCCTCCTCATCGGTATCATGCAATGACATGCTAAGGAGCGGGTTGCCTAATTCCGAAACTATCAAACGCGCTATGTTGCTGCCGGGAACACGAACGCCTACTTCTTTCTTGTTCTTGAACAATTTCGGCAGCCGGCTGCTGGTAGGGAGTATGAACGTGTAAGGGCCTGGCAAGCATGATTTCATCAAGCGGAATGCAGCATTGTTGATTTTGGCATAGGAGGAGGCATCCGACAGTCCGGCACAAATGATTGACAAGTCATGTTTTGCCGGTTTCACGCCTTTGATGGCGCAAATCCTTTCCACCGCCTTGGCGTTCATTGCATCACACCCTATGGCATAGACCGTGTCGGTAGGGTAAATGATCAATCCGCCATCTCTGACAATGTCTGCTACCTTGACCACTGCCCTATGGTCGGTGTTTTCCTCGTATATCCTCAACAGCATTCCTGCACATTATTTATGCATCTATAAAGAAGACACAGCCCCGCTTGGGGCTGCGTCATACATCAATAACATGTATATCTTAGAAGAAAATATATCGTTCATCCTTGATGTCCGCCTTGTCGACCAAATCTGACACTATGCCCGACTGCACGCCTCTTTCGTAGTTTGAACCTATGATTTGAAGTTCATTGTTTATGTCATAGGTCTCGCTTGTCGTGTTCTTCGAGTAGAAGTCAAGAACGTAAACCGCCGACTTGCCTTTGACTGGCCCTGCCAATTTGTTCAATTCTGACTTGGCAGCCAAACCGTTGATGACGTATTCACCGCCTCCGATACGCATGACATTGGCCGCCGCTGAGAAAGTGACGCGCTTCAATGTATCGGTCACAACATCCGGCAAGTTCTTGAAGTCATCGATTGACGAAGCATTCATTGCAGTCCAATCAGCCATTATCTTCTCGGCTTTCTTGTCGTTTGTCGCTTCGCTTACCAATTGATCCTTGACATGATCGAATGAGAGGTAACCTTCGGGATGCCTTGCCGTGACTGCAACAACGAGCAATGTATTGTTGTCAGTGCCGCACTCATAGACCTGCGATACCTCGCCTACCTTTGTGCTGAACACCCAGCGCAAGGCTTCGCGGCTGTTGGCAACGTTGCCGATGCCGTATGCCGAAGCAAGCAAGTTGCTGTGGTCCTGAACCCGGTAGCCTGCCTCCTCTGCGTTAGCCTGCAACGAATCGATATTCTGGTTGTTGGCAACGAACTGGCTGAACTTGTTGTATTCATTGCTATAGGTTTCATCGCTGAAGGTAATCGGGCATTTTACAACGGCAAGCTTGAACTTCTCCTTTGACCCTTTCTTGTCAAACACCTTTGTCACAATAACCATGCCGCTGATTGTAGACTTGTAAACGGCATTCTTCGAAGCATTGAAAAGCTCGGAGAAATATTTTGCATTCTCCTCGTCAATGCCTGAATTGAACTGTGCCGAATAGACCCACAGAGGCTCTGCCGCGCCATTATATTGGTCGGCAAGCTCATTGAAGTCAGCCCCTTGCCTTACTGCATCCATAATGCTGTCTGCCAATTCTTCCGAGGCTTCCAATGTTTCTCTTGCAATGGCGATATTGCGGAATTGCACTGAATCAGATTCGTTTTTCTTTGCCAACAGCTTGAACACATTATATGAATTGTCAGAAACATTCATGTAGGGGCCTACCACATCACCTACCGCCACGGTGTCAAGACGTGAGACAACATCGCGCGGGAAAGCGTCGCCCAACCTGAACATGTCGACAAAAGGAACTGTCGACTCGCCGGCACGTACCAAGGCGGAAAAGTTCTCGACGTTGCCCTTGAAAGTTTCGGCCGTTTCTGTCATCCTTTCTAACAAATCCTGCTTGTCCTTGTCGCTTGCAACAACTGTCACTTGCACATACTTGATGTCGCGCCCTTCGTTGGGTTGCTTGAAACGGCTGTCACGGTATTTGTCATACAGAACTTTCAAATCGGCATCAGTGACGGTTACTGCCGAATCGGGCATGTTCCTGTACGGGTATGCCGCATAAAGAGCATCATATTGGTTGGTGCGCGCCTCGTGCAGGTATTCTGCCTCGACTGTATTCGAAAGCATTGACCTTGAAAGCAAGTCTTGGTATTTCTGGACAAGCAGCATCAACCGCAAATCCTTTTCAAATGACAACCACTGCGAATACATGGTTTGGTAGACTTGTGCTATTTGCGGGTCCATCAACGAGAACTGGGTGCTGTAGGTGACAAGGAAATCATTAAGCAAATCCTTGTCGAACATACCCGTTTGGGGATTGATTCCAACAGGCGCCTGCGCCAACATGGGGTTTACACCTTCTTCAATGATGTTGGCAAGCTCAGCATCCGTCACTACCAAACCTAACTTGCCAGCTTGGGCACTGACTAATTCTTCGAGCATGAAAGAATTCCAAACCTCATCGCGGACGTACGACATCTCACTGTCGTTCAACGTCCTTCCTGTCCTTGCTTTGTAAATCTCGGAACGCTCGTTGACTTTTTGCTGGAATTCCATGATTGACAATGATTCTCCATTGACGCTTCCGACGTTGGTTTTAGTGCTGCTCGTTTGGAAAACCCTGAAAAAATCACCGGCAAGGAAAGCAAACAATGCCACCCCGATTACAATGACCAACACTGGCCCTTTGCTTCTGATTGATTGTAATGTAGCCATTAATAATATCTATATTTATTTGTTTTTACGCTAACGGTCATTTTTAGTGCACGAAGATACAAAAAACAATGCAACAGGACACCAATAATAAAAAAAAGATAGAAACCGCACTTCCAAACCATGCCTGAAAAAGCATAAAACCACTTCTTATACTGTCAAACGCTAATGTTGCAACGAGTCGGCGGCAGCTGTTTCCGGCGCAGCACCAGGCTCGTTTGTACTTTGCACAGTGTCGTTCTGCGATTCGTCGACATAAAAGATACCTGTTATGTTATTTATCACATACTCCGTCATCTGCTGGTTGGAATCAAAACCATAACCCGTTATTGTACGCTCTGGCTGGATGATTTCTATGTACTTGTCGGAATACACCCTCTGGGTCTTCTGGTTCCAATACATCAGCTGCGTGTCAAAACGCTCGCCTTTGATGCTTTCGATATGGACATTGCCTATCAAGGTCCATACTTCCGTTTCAGTGTTATAATAAGCAGTGTCGGCAACTATCATGGCCTCTACTGAATGCAACGTGTCGAACTTCTCGACATATATCCCCTTTTCAAAAGCCCAGCGCGGTGGATTGCGCCTGTCGTACACCATCCATTCATCGGCTAAAATCCTGTATCTTATTATTCCGGAATCAGAAATCAACGTGTTGACATCAAACGTGGTCATGGCAGGCATGGAATCGCGTTCAACAACCGCATCGGTGACAAGTTTCTTGTTGTTGGAACACGAAAACAAGATGGTCGCAGCAACCATGGCAAGAAAAGCGGGCTTGGATGACGATTGCACTTTCACAAAACAATTATTCACCATGCACATCCGGAAAAACTGTCAAGGCCGAACGGCAAACCTGTGTCGCGAAAGCTGCCATTCCCTGCAACATGAGGCTTATCTGACTTTGGACTTCATGAACCAACGCTCATTGAACATTATGCCGACGTTGAGCCTGAACGTGTTCTCGGTCAAACCAATGGCACCCTGCGGAGAGGATACTTTGATGTATTGGCCACTCACCTGTACCAATGAACGGCTCTGCATTATCGGGAAGCCGAAGCCGAACGTAACGCCGAACTCCCTGGCACCCTCCATGCCATTGATTACGACGTACGGATCGGCATAATAAGCTCCAATGCGGCAACGCACGGTAGACATGTAGTTCTTCGATTTCAAATCGTGGACGTACTCCGCACCTATATTATATACATTGCGGTGGAGCAAGCTTTGGTCCAAGAACAAATCATCGCCCCAACGCTCGGTCGTGAAGTCAAAGGCCACAAGCAAACGGTCTTCTAACTTATACGACAACCCGGCACCGAACATGTGCGGCATGGATATGACACCCGACAATTCCTCCTGCATATAGGAAATAGTCGCTGATGAAGAGTACTTAGTGTAGTCAATATATGCATTGGAGTTCATCGTGTGGCCATAAGTGT
>CAZWPW010000091.1:0-7205 GCA_964635525.1 uncultured Bacteroidaceae bacterium | reverse complement strand
TCTTCTGCCGCCTTGCCGTCTTCAAATAACATATATACTATAATATAATATCAAAGTACAAATATATTAAATACATTTGTATATCGAAAGTATCATCGTGTTCGAATACAATTATATATTTGTAGCATACCGTGGCTATACAGAAGCTATGCTTATAACAAGTATTCGCTATATAAATGTGGTTTTCAGTGCTTTATTGCATAATACATTTGGCTTTTGCACCCCTGAACACCCCATATATCGCCATGAATGGGGCATTATACTGCCGATAACGTAAACCTTTGTTGCAGGTATCTACTATAAATAGCTGGTTTAGCGTATAATATACAATATACATGGAGGCGTATACCAGGCATTTAGGGTTATATGCTTGTTGGTATACAGTTGTTATATTTTTGTATCCCTACCCTATTTTGCTTTATGTAGGTATATTAAAAGACACTCCAGATATATATTTATATACCCGGATTACCTTTATTTTGATACAATTGTTTATTGTCAGGCTTGTCAGTGCAGTATGAAGAAGACTAATTCCCTTAACGGGTGTTGTTGGCTGGCCGGTATTGCCCCTTTTGATGCAGCGTCGGTTTCTTTGATTTTTTCTATTATGGCCATTGTTTTCCTGGCGCTGTAGTTTTTCATGCCTTTGATGTATTCTTTTGCTTGCCACTCGCTTTTGAGGTTCAGGAAGGCTGCTATTTGCCTTGGTTCTTTGCCTGGCGCGTAATGTGCGAGCATGAGGTTTGCGAAATAGTTGAATATCATTGGCAGCACGGCTTGCAGCGGGAAGTTTTTGGTGTTTTGCTCGATGTGTTTTGCTATGATGTTTGCCTTTGCGATGTCTTTTGCCGCGAGCGCGTCCCTTAGTTCGAAGATGTTGTGTTCTTTGCTCATTCCGATGCTCGACGCTACCGTTTGCCGGTTTATTGGCGTTCCGTTTGCGAGTATTGCCAGTTTGTCTATTTCGTTTGCGAGCCTGCTGAGGTCGTTTCCGACGTATTCAGAGAGCATTTGCGCGGCTTGCTCGTCGATTTTTATTGCATGTTCGCCGGCATATTGCAGCACGAAACCGGGTATGGCGTATTCTTTGAGCTTGTCGGATATGAAGACGCACCCTGTTTTGGTTATTTCGTCGGCTATTTTTTTTCTTTTGTCTATTTTCCCGTTTTTGTAGCATAGTACGAGTATTGTCGCCGGCGCCGGGTTCCTGGCGTAGGCTATGAGCTTGTCGACGTCGTCGTCCATTGCTTGCAGTTCTTTTACTATCACGACGTTGTGCTTTGCTGCTACGGGATACCTCCTTGCTTGGTTGATTATGTTGTCAGCCTTTATGTCTTTTCCGTAGAGGATTGTCAGGTCCATGTCCTTTTCGTCTTCTTCAAGGATTCCGTTTTCGAAGCGTTCGCATAGCTTGTCGATGTAGTATGCTTCCGCCCCCATTAGCAGGTATATTGGTTGCGTTTGCTTGTCGCGTATTGATTTTTCTATTTCTTCTATTGTTTTCATTATAATTATATATGCGTATTTTTGCGCATGCCAGGCAAATATAACATGATTGCGTTGAATCTTCCAGAGGCCGACTTGTTAATTAAGCGTCGTGGCGATGCGGATTTTGTTTTTGACATGCTGCGCCGGCGTTTCGTCAGGTTGACTGCGGAAGAGTATGTCAGGCAGAGTTTCGTGAATTACCTGATTCGCTTCAAGGGTTTCCCCAAGGGGCTTATGAACAATGAGGTCAGCATAAGCCTGAATACAATAAAGTACCGTTGCGACACGGTTGTGTTCAACCGTGAGATGTCTCCGGTGATGATCATAGAATACAAATCCCCGTCGTGCAAGATTACCCAGTCAGTTCTCAAGCAGGCTTACATCTACAACATGGCGTTGCGGGTGAATTATTTGGTGCTGAGCAACGGTTTGGAGCATCATTGCTTATTCGTTGACTACGAGGGCAAGAGCGTTCGCGTGGTTGGCTGTATTCCTGATTACTCTGACTTGTGTTTGAACGTGTAGTATTTGTTTATAAGGAAGTTTGTTGCTCCGAAGACGATCAGGCCGGCAAGGTTTGACCAGTATTTGTTTAATCCGCCGAGTTCTGTCATCGAATGGAATACGATGAATTGCAGCGTGTATGCTGCCAGGAAAGTCAGTGTGAATGCAATGAATTCCTTGACTATCCCGAGGTTTCCCGGCTTGAACACCCAGAGGCGGCTCCATGCGAAGCTGTGCACCAGCACTATGACGTATCCGATCATGTTAGCCGCTTGGGTTGTCATGCCCGCCTTTTGCGTGAGTAGGTACAGTGCTATGTAGGTTATTGCCGCGTTGTAGATGCCTACCACGCAAAACCTTGCTACCTGCTGCGTTGCTGTGTTTTTCATTTGCGTTGTTGCATTGTGCTTGGCTCTAACTTGATTTGCAGTTCGTCGAGTTGCTCTTGGTCCAACGCTGATGGTGCGTCAAGCATGACGTCGCGCCCTGAGTTGTTTTTGGGGAATGCTATGCAGTCTCTTATAGAATCGAGCCCTGCGAAGAGCGCCACGAGCCTGTCGAGCCCGAATGCTATGCCTCCATGCGGCGGTGCGCCGTATTTGAATGCATTCATGAGGAATCCGAATTGTTCTTGCGCCTTTTGCTTTGTGAATCCGAGCAGTTGGAACATCTTGTCTTGCAGTTGGCTGTCGTATATTCTAATAGATCCTCCCCCTACTTCGGCCCCGTTTATCACCATGTCGTAGGCGTTTGCCCTTGCTTTTCCCGGGTCGGTGTCAAGCAGTGCAACGTCCTCCGGCTTGGGCGCAGTGAATGGGTGGTGCATTGCGTAGTACCGTTGGTCTTCTTCGTTCCATTCGAACAGTGGGAAGTCAGTGACCCAGAGGCATTCGTACTTGTCCTTGTCCCTTAGTCCGAGCCTGTTGCCCATTTCCAGCCTCAGTTCGCATAGTTGTTTCCTTGCCTTCATAGGGTCGTTTCCTGACAGTATCAGGATGAGGTCTCCCTCCTCGGCATTGAACTTGTCTTTGAATGCTTGAAGCGTTGCTTGAGAATAGAATTTGTCGACGCTTGACTTGACGTTTCCTCCGCTTTCCACTTTGGCATATACGAGTCCGGTTGCTCCTATTTGCGGCCGTTTTACAAACTCTGTTAGCTGGTCGAGTTGCTTGCGCGTATAGTTTGCAGCTTGTTTTGCGCAGATGCCTCCTATGTATGTGGCATTATCGAATGCGGGGAATCCCGGTTCTTTTTCTACGTCTGTTAGTTCGACTATTTCCATTGCGAAGCGCAGGTCAGGCTTGTCGGTGCCGTATAGCCTCATGGCGTCTTCCCATGGCATTCGTTTGAATGGTTTGTCGAATTCCAATCCTTTGAGGGTTTTGAAGAGGTGCTTTACCATTCCCTCGAAGGTTTCGAGTATGTCTTCCTGTTCTACGAAGCTCATTTCGCAGTCTATTTGCGTGAATTCTGGCTGGCGGTCTGCCCTGAGGTCTTCATCTCGGAAGCATTTGACGATTTGGAAATACCTGTCTGCTCCGGCGACCATGAGCAGTTGCTTCAGCGTTTGCGGCGACTGCGGCAAGGCGTAGAACTGCCCTGGATTCATCCTTGAGGGTACGACGAAGTCCCTTGCCCCTTCTGGCGTGGAGTTGACGAGCACTGGCGTTTCTACTTCAAGGAAATCCATCCGGTTGAGGTACGACCTTACTTCGAATGCCATTTTATGCCTTAGTTCGAGGTTCTTGCGCACTGCTGGCCTCCTCAGGTCAAGGTAGCGGTATTTCATGCGCAATTCGTCACCTCCGTCGGTGTCATCGTCGATAATGAACGGTGGAAGTGCCGATTCATTGAGTATCTTTATTTCATCGACTGCTATTTCTATGTCTCCTGTTGGCAGGTTAGCGTTTTTGCTGCTTCTTTCTTCTACTCGTCCCGACACTTGCACGACAAATTCCCGTCCGAGCTTGTTAGCTTGTTCGCAAATTCCGCTGGCATGCTCGTCGTTGAATGCCAGTTGTGTTATTCCATACCTGTCCCTGAGGTCGACGAAGGTCATCCCTCCCATTTTCCTGATGCGGTGCGCCCATCCTGCAAGCGTTACTTTTTCATTTACGTTCGCCATCCTGAGTTCTCCGCACGTGTGAGTCCTGTACATATTGTTATTCTCCTTGTTTGTCTTATTCCGAGGCAAATTTACTATTTTTTAAAAACCTTGGACTTTGCCGGAGTATCAAAATCATTTACGTAATGCCATTGAGCCTTTCTGCGGGCAAGGTCTTGGCCGTAATGCAGATTTAGCGAGCTCGCGGGCAAGGCGCTGTTCAAAAAATAGTAAATTTGCTTCCGAATCAAAGATATAGAATTTAATTAGCGATATGGCAGAGTGCATCAAAGGCGAGAGCCAACAAAAGAAGAGCTTGAATTTCATTGAACAAGAGATAGAGAAAGACCTTGAACAAGGCAAGAACTCATCGAGGATACAAACGCGTTTTCCGCCCGAGCCCAACGGGTATCTGCACATCGGCCATGCCAAGGCTTTTTGTCTGGATTTCGGCCTTGCCGAGAAATACGGGGGCGTTTGCAACCTGAGGTTTGACGATACCAACCCGGTTAAGGAGGATCTTGAGTACGTAGAATCAATCAAGGAGGACATCCAATGGTTAGGCTTCAATTGGGGCAAGGTATGCTACGCGTCCGACTACTTCGGGCAACTGTGGGATTTTGCCGTCAGGTTGATAAACGAGGGCAAGGCTTACGTAGACGAACAGACTTCCGAGCAGATTGCCGAGCAAAAAGGAACCCCTACCCGCCCCGGTACTGAAAGCCCATACCGCAACAGGCCGGCAGCCGAAAGCCTCGAGTTGTTCAACAAAATGAACTCAGGCGAGATAGCCGAGGGAGCTATGGTACTGCGGGCCAAGATTGACATGGCAAGCCCTAACATGCACTTCCGCGACCCGGTGATGTACAGGGTCATCGACCATCCTCACCACCGTACCGGCACTAAGTGGCGGGCTTACCCGATGTATGACTTCGCCCATGGCCAAAGTGATTATTTCGAAGGTGTCACCCACTCGTTGTGCACCCTTGAGTTTTCGGTTCACCGCCCGCTTTACGACTATTTCATCGACGAATTGAAACAGCACGAAGATTTGTCTGACAACCGCCCCAGGCAGATTGAGTTCAACCGTTTGAACCTCACTTACACCGTCATGAGCAAGAGGAAACTGCTTGCATTGGTCAACGACGGACTTGTGTCAGGCTGGGATGACCCAAGGATGCCCACCCTATGCGGCTTGCGCAGGAGGGGGTACTCACCCCAATCAATCCTGAATTTCATAGACATGATAGGCTACACGAAGTTCGAGGCGCTTAACGACATATCAATGCTTGAGGCGGCCTGCCGCGACGACCTGAACAAGCGCGCCACAAGGGTCTCAGCCGTGCTTGACCCGGTCAAATTAGTCATAACGAACTATCCCGAGGGACAAGTCGAGATGCTTGAGGCCATTGACAACCCAGAGGACGAAGCTTCGAAGAAACACACCGTAGAGTTCTCGAAATACCTGTGGATAGAGCGCAGCGACTTCATGGAGGATGCCCCGAAGAAATATTTCCGGTTGACGCCGGGCAGCGAAGTAAGGCTGAAGAATGCCTACATTGTGCGGTGCACGGGCTGTACAAAGGATGATGACGGCAACGTGCTTGAAGTGCATTGCACCTACGACCCGCTAACTAAAAGCGGGATGCCCGAGAGCGGGCGCAAAGTCAAGGGCACCCTGCATTGGGTGAGCTGCGCGCATGCTTTGCCGGCCGAGGTGCGGTTATATGACCGCCTGTTCTCTGTTGAGAACCCAAGCGAGGAAAAGGACAAGGACTTCCGCGAATTGCTCAACCCAGATTCGTTGAAGGTGTTGAAAAATTGCTATGTAGAGAGCTATCTGAAAGAGTTCAAGCCTCTTGACCACCTGCAATTCCAGCGGACAGGTTATTTCACGCTTGACAAGGACAGCACAAGCGGCCACCTTGTTTTCAACCGCACGGTGTCATTGAAGGATACTTGGGGCAAAATAAACAAATGACCCCTTTGCATGCTTCTCTGCAACACGACATACCACATCGATGCCAGATGCCTGAGCGACTTCCTTGCCTGGTTGACTGGCCGGTATATCCCCGAAGTCATTGCCGCCGGCATTCTCAAGTCTCCCAAGCTGCTGAAGATTCTAAGCAATAACGACTGTTCGTCGGCTTCATATTCTTTGCAGTGGGAAGTAGACAGCAGCAAGGCTCTACACAACTGGTTCATCAAACAAGGGAAGGCGTTGGGAGATGAAATGGCAAAGACTTTCGACGATGGCGTAGCAAGCTTCACCACACTGTTAGAAACAGTGGAACTGCCGGAGTATGATCAAGGATAAAATCATAATGGGTATCGACCCCGGCACCAGCGTGATGGGATATGGGATCATACACATCAAGGAAAACAAACCTGAGGTAATGACCATCGGGGTCATTGAACTGGCCAAGTACGCCAACCACTACATCAAGCTGAAGCGTATTTTCGACAGGGTGCAAAACATCATCGACGCCTACCACCCCGACGAACTGGCAATTGAAGCGCCGTTCTACGGAAAGAACGTCCAATCAATGCTAAAGCTGGGGCGGGCGCAGGGCGTGGCAATTGCAGCAGCCTTAGGGCGCGACATACCGATAACAGAGTACGCCCCGCTGAAAATCAAGATGGCAATAACCGGCAACGGACAAGCAAGCAAGGAACAAGTGGCCAGCATGCTCAAACGGTTACTTCATCTTTCTGACGACATGCTGTTGCCTCAACTTGATGCCACCGACGGGTTGGCGGCAGCCTACTGCCACTACCTGCAATCGAACAAGCCAACGGTAGGGAAAAGCTACAAGAACTGGGCCGACTTTGTCAATAAGAACAAGAAGAGGGTCATTGAATAGTCAGGCCTCCGTTTGACCTGCTGTGCCCCTGCCTGTTAATTGCCACAAAGTAGGGAGAAAGTAATCGTCAAGTGGGGAGAAAATATATATTTGCGAAAAAGTGAAGATAATATGCAAACGGAACTTGAAAATTTGATTTCCCTTTATCGCGAATTGGAAATAGACAAGCAGATAAATTACGACAAGTTCTATTTGTATTCCCTCATTACTCATTCCACGGCTATCGAGGGCTCGACCATAACAGA
>CAZWPW010000090.1:0-7284 GCA_964635525.1 uncultured Bacteroidaceae bacterium | reverse complement strand
CCGGAGACGCTGACCGAGGCGGTGCAGTCGGTCACGGTGCCGTAGTATATGCCTACCACGTGGCCGTAGTTGTAACCCACCACGCCGCCGACTCGAGAGCCGCCGGAGACGCTGCCCGAGACAGTGCAGGCGGTCACGGCTCCGTAGTTGTAACCCACCACGCCGCCGACTTCGGAGCTGCCGGTTACATCAATATTCTCTAACGTCAAGTTCTGCACCTTGCCGTTGTGGGAGAGGTAGCCAATCAGCCCCACATAGTTTGTTCCCTCTTGGTTGATGGTCAGCCCCGTAATGGTATAGCCGCCACCGTCGAAGGTGCCTGTATATGGGTTTGTTTTGTTGCCCACCGGCAACCATTCATAGTCGATGCCCGTCAGGTCTATGTCGGCGGCAAGGGTGCAGTTCAGCGAGAGGTCGTTCTGCGCGGCTTCGTTCCATGCTAACAAGCCGTTGGCGTTGCAGACCGTGCAGGTATTGGTTGATTCGTCATAGGTGTAGGGTAGTACGTCATTCACATCATCCTTATTGCAGGCGACAAGGACAAGCAGCGGCGCAAGAGCTACAAGTGTAAAATGTTTGGTTTTCATTATGTATATCCTTTATATTTATTCCATTATCGTTCTTCTGCGAAAGACTTAAACCACATGAGTCCAATGAAATATAACAGCCTGCAAAACTAGTGATTAGCAAAAAAACTGCGTCTTTATATTATACAAAAAATCACGAGCAATAATCGCTATGCCCACATACGCAAATATATAAAATCACATTGCGTGGCAGATGATTTCAACAAGTATTTTAATGCTATGATGGCGAAATATTCCCCGACCTGTCATTAGAAATTTCTGCGGGGTATGCAAGCCAATCCCCGTGGCGAAGCGGATGTATCTGCTCTGGCACGGGGATTAAGGGTTGGTCAGATGTTTACAGCGGCATGTTGCCGTGTTTTTTGGGCGGGTGGCTTTGGTTTTTGTTGTGTGCCACTTCCAATGCCTGCACCAGCTTGAAGCGTGTGTCGCGCGGATGTATTATTTCGTCGATATACCCGCGTTCCGCTGCCCTATAGGGGTTAGAGAAGTTATGCTCGTATTCGCTTTTTATCTTCGCCTTTTCTTCGGGCGTTGCCCTGCGGTATAGCACGTTCACTGCTCCTTCCGCCCCCATGACTGCTATTTCGGCTTGCGGGTATGCCAGGTTTACGTCTGCCCCGGTTGGTTTGCTTGACATGACAACGTAGGCACCTCCGTATGCTTTTCTTGTGATGAGTGTTATTTTAGGCACTGTTGCTTCAGAGTATGCGTAGAGCACTTTCGCTCCGTGGCGTATTATGCCGTTGTACTCTTGGTCGGTTCCGGGTAGGAATCCAGGCACGTCTTCGAACGTTATCAATGGTATGTTGAAGCAGTCGCAGAAGCGTATGAAGCGCGCCGCCTTGTCGCTTGCATCGATGTCGAGCACTCCTGCGAGGAATGCCGGCTGGTTGGCAACGATTCCCACCGAGCGTCCGTTGAGCCTTCCGAAGCCTATGACAAGGTTTTTGGCGAAATGCGGCATGATCTCGAAGAAGTATTTGTCGTCAAGCACCGGCGTGATTACGTCTTTGATGTCGTATGGCATGTTCGAGTCTTCGGGGATTACCGTTTGCAATTCTTCGACTTTTCGCCTTATGTCGTCTGTCGTGGGCAGGTATGGCGCGTCTTCCATGTTGTTTGACGGCAGGAATCCGATTAGTTCGCGTATGGTCATGAGTGTTTCTTCTTCGCTGTTGCACAGGAAGTGCGTCACTCCGCTTTTGCTGCTGTGGGTGTGTCCTCCTCCAAGTTCTTCTTTGCTTACGTCTTCGTTGGTTACGGTTTTGACCACGTCGGGTCCGGTTATGAACATGTGGCTTTTTTCTTTGACCATGAAGATGAAGTCGGTCAGTGCCGGCGAGTAGCATGCGCCTCCTGCGCATGTTCCGAGTATTGCCGATATTTGCGGCACTACGCCTGATGAGATTATGTTCTGGTGGAAGATGGCTCCGTATCCTTCGAGGCTGTCAATACCTTCTTGTATTCTTGCTCCTCCTGAGTCGTTGAGTCCAATGATCGGGGCTCCGTTTTTGAGTGCGAGTTTCTGCACTTTGACGACTTTTGCTGCGTTTGTCTTGCTTACCGACCCTCCGTACGAGGTGAAGTCGTGCGCATAGACGAAGACGAGCCGTCCGTCGATTTTGCCGTAACCGGTTACCATTCCGTCGCCGAGGATATGTTTTTTATCCATTCCGAAGTCTGTGCAGCGGTGTGTGACAAACTTATCCAATTCATTGAACGTGCCTTTGTCAAACAAGACTTCGATGCGTTCACGTGCTGTCATTTTTCCGCTGGCGTGTTGTTTTTCTATTTTGTCGACACCTCCGCCTAATGCTGCTTGTTTGTTGAGTTCTTCAAAGCGGTTATATATTTCTTCTCTTTTCATTTTTATTCCTCTTTAATTACATCTAAATCTACTAATACTTGGTTTGCGTTGACTAAGTCTCCTTCGCTTACCATTATTTTTTTGACCATGCATGGCGCGCTTACCTTGTAGTTGCTTTGCATCTTCATGGCCTCGATGACTACCACGATGTCGCCGGCTGCGAGTTTGTCACCTTCTTTGACAGGTATGCTTACTACTTTGCCTGGCATGGGAGCTATTATGCTGTCGCCCTGTTTCTCTTCTGCCCCTCGCTTCATGTTGAGGTACTTGGCTTGTGTGTCGACTATGTCGACGTGGAAGGAGTGCGAGAGCATGTCGACATCGTATGTTTTCCCGCCTTCTCCTCTCACAACTCCAGCATTGAATGATTTGCCGTTGTGGAGTATTGAGCAGTTTCCGTTTTCGGCCATCACCACGTCAACTTCGTACAGTTGCCCGTCGATGGTGAGCTGCACTTTGTTTCCTTCTTTGTTTACGAGCGTGACGTCTGCCACGCGTTTACCGATATGTATCTCCATATTTTAATAATACTATTTTTGAGGATTGTGCAAAACGCCTTCGTTTGCGGTTGGGCGGCTCGTCGCCCTATGGTGTTTTGCTACGCCTCGTTGTCGTTTATTTTTGTTTTAGCTTGTTTCTGATACTGCCAGTGATTGCTTCCTTAGATTCTCAACACTCCTTTTTGCAGTCCGAACGCTCTCCAGCGGCTTATTGGTCGTTTGTCGGTCTGATGTGATGAGGAGTTTTCTTCAAGGTTGACTATGTAGTCGATGTATGCTGCTATCATGGCGATGTTTTCGAGTTCCGTCTCGTTTTCCTCTTCTTTCTTTGCGAGCAGATGCGCATTTTTCTCAATGAAGAGCGTGCTGTATTCGCCGCGCACGAAGTCTGGCACGTGCATGATGCGCTTGAGGTACTCTATGTTGGTCTTCATGCCTGTTATCTTGTATTCGTAGAGTGCGCGCCTCATTCGTTCGATGGCGAATTGCCTTTCTCCTGCCGAGACGATAAGCTTTCCTATCATTGGGTCGTAGTAGATAGGTATTTCGTAGCCTTCGTAGACGTAGCTGTCAACCCTCACGCCGTGCCCGTCGGGTTGGGTGAGCTGCTTGATGATGCCTGGCGAGGGCATGAAGTTGTTTTCGGTGTCTTCGGCGCAGATGCGGCATTCGATGGCATGCCCGCGCTGGTAGAGAAATTCCTGCTTGATTTTCAGGGGTTCGTTGTTGGCTATTTGGAGTTGTTCCTTTACCAGGTCTATTCCCAGCACTTTTTCGGTTACGGGGTGTTCGACTTGCAGGCGCGTGTTCATTTCGAGGAAGTAGAAGTTGCGGTGTTTGTCGACGAGGAACTCTATTGTACCCGCCCCGCTGTAGTTGACGGCTTTTGCTGCTGCCACTGCTTTTTCGCCCATTTCCTTACGCAGTTCCGGCGTGAGGAACGGCGAGGGACTTTCTTCCACGATTTTTTGATTCCGGCGTTGCACGGAGCATTCGCGTTCGAAGAGGTGTATGACGTTTCCGTGGTTGTCGCCGAGGATTTGGAACTCGATGTGGTGGGGTTCTTCTATGAATTTCTCAATGTAGACGGTGTCATCGCCGAATGAAGACCTTGCTTCCGAGCGTGCTGTTTCGTATGCTTCGACTATTTCGGCTTCGTTGTGTATGATGCGCATGCCTTTTCCTCCTCCTCCCATCGATGCTTTGAGCATCACGGGGTATCCTATTTCGTTGCACACGCTCACTGCTTCTTCAGCGCTTTGCAGGGGTTGCTCAGTGCCTGGGACTACCGGTACTCCGGCCTTGATCATGCATTGGCGGGCTGCGATCTTGTCGCCCATGGCTTCGATAGTCTCTGGCGCCGGCCCGATGAAGATGATTCCTTCTTCGCGGCATCGTCGGGCGAATTCAGCATTTTCCGACAGGAATCCATAGCCTGGGTGTATGGCATCTGCCCCGCATTTTTTGGCTGCGGCGATGACCTTGTCGATATTCAAATAGCTTTCAATTGCCACTGCCGGGCCTATGCAATAGGCTTCTTCGGCATAGGCAACGTGGTGCGACGTGCGGTCGGCTTCAGAATAGACTGCAACGCTCGTGATTCCCATCTCGTGGCAGGAGCGCATCACGCGAACGGCAATTTCCCCCCGATTGGCTATCAGCACTTTCCTGATGTTCAGTTTCTTGGTTTCGGGTTATGTTCCGTTTGCTTGGGATGAGCCTTGCACTACATTCTGGCCGGACTGCATGTCACATTTCGAACATTCTTTTTTCATAAGCATTCCTCCTTAAAAATTAAACTTTTCATTTATAATCCTCCTTATTAATTAAATGATGAGAATATCTTTTGTTTGCTCAGCTTTACTATTATAATAGCTAAAGCCGTCTTCGGGCTGGCCTCCTCCCTGCGCTTTTACTGGCTTAATGCTGTTGTAAAGCTGTTAGTGGGCGTTCTGGCAGGGTATAACGGCAACTGGAGTATTCGGCACTTTCTCTCGATTCCTTTGAATCTGTTTGACAGTATTGCCTATCCGGAATTATTCAAACACAAACATAAGAAAATAACAACTTAAAAACAAATACCAAATAATCAATTTATCGAAATAATAACTAATCGGAGGTTTCAATTTTACGAATTAAGATTTATACAAACGGGGCTGCCCCATAGCCGGAGCAGCCCCGTTTGTGTCATTTCAGGCTGTGCAGTTTATACGTGTGTCTGGATGATTTTGGCGTTTCCGTCGGGGATTATCCTCGCCTCTTTCGTCAAGGCCGGTAGAAGCAATGTTTCGCCTGCATGGAAGTCGACCTTGTTCCCTTCGTTGTCAATGAGTGTTGCTTTTCCTGATATGCAGATGAGAACCACGAAAGAATCGAGCGCGGCGTAATCGCATCTTATCTCTTCGGTCAAGTCGTATAGCGAGGTCGTGAAATGCGAGCATGCCACCAATTCGACGGATTTGTTCTTGGCCGGAACGTAATTGGTGCGGTAGTTGCCGTGCACTTCGTAGTCGATTGCGTCCTTAGCCAGCTCGGTGTGCAGTTCGCGGGTATTTCCATTGGCATCCTTGCGGTTGAAGTCGAATATGCGGTAAGTGATGTCTGATGTCTCTTGTATTTCGGCGATGAACGCCCCTGCTCCTATGCTGTGTATTCGTCCGGCGGGCAGGAAGAACACGTCGCCCGGTTTTATTTCATGCTCGCTGAGCAGGTCGGTGATAGTTGAGTTTGCCACGCTGTCGCAGTATTCCTTTGGCGTTACTTCCTTTGAGAATCCTGACAGCAACTTGGCTCCCGGCTCGGCATCGACGACGTACCACATTTCGGTTTTGCCCAACGAGTTGTGCCTCTTCATTGCCAGCTCATCATCGGGGTGTACTTGTATTGAGAGGTCCTGCCTTGCGTCAATGAACTTTATGAGCAGTGGGAATGTCGTTGCGAAACGTTTGAATACGCTCTCGCCAACGAGTTTCCCTCCGTACTTGCTTATTAGTTCTGGCAATGACGTTCCTGCGAGTTCCCCGTTTGCTACTATTGATTCATTGCCTGGCACGCCTGAGAGTTCCCAGCTTTCCCCTACGTTCTCCAAGGTGCTGTCCAACTCTTTGAATGGCATGATTTTCTCCCCTCCCCAAATTGTTTGTTTGAGTATGGGTTTGAACTTGAAAGGGTACATTTTGTTATTGTTTGGATATTGTGGAAGTGTTTTCCTTTTGTTCTATTTCTGCTGCCATGTCGTGGTCTATCATTATCCGCCCGCAGTATTCGCAAACAATGATTTTCTTTCTCATCCTGATGTCGAGTTGCCTTTGTGGCGGTATTTTGTTGAAGCATCCCCCGCATGCGTCCCTCTGCACGTCGACTATTCCCAGTCCGTTCCGTGAGTTTTTCCTTATCTTCTTGAATGCTTGCAGGAGGCGCTGTTCGATTTTTGCTTCGAGTTGCTTGGCCTCGTCGCGCAGCTTGTCTTCCTCTTGCCTTGTCTCTGCTACTATCTCGTCGAGTTCGCTTTTCTTGACTTCGAGGTCTTTGCTTCTTTCGTCTATTGCAGCAATGTTGTTTTGTAGTTCTTCTGACTTTGTTTTCTCTTCAGCGGTGAACTCCTTTATTTTCTTTTCGCAAAGTTCTATTTCGAGTGTCTGGTACTCTATTTCTTTGCTGAGGAAATCATACTCCCGGCTGTTTTTGACGTTGTTTTGCTGTTCTTGGTACTTGGCTATCTGCGTGCTTGCTTCAGCCATAGTTTTCTTTTGTGCCGCGATGTTTTCCTTGTATGATGCTAAATCTGCTTTTATTTTCTCGATTCTTGTCGATAGGCCTTCTATCTCGTCTTCGAGGTCCTGCACTTCGAGCGGCAGCTCTCCCCTGAGCGTCTTTATGCGGTCTATTGACGATAGTTTGAGTTGCAGTCCGTAAAGTGCTTTGAGCTTCTCTTCCACCGAGTAGTCATTGATGTCTTTCTTTGTGTCCTTTGCCATTCTACAGATATTTTTTTAGATTAGTTCCTCTTTCCGATATTTTCATTTTCACCGACGAGTATTCTTTCTTCAATGCGTCATAGAGCAACTTCGTGGCGATGTGTTCGCTTTCGTAATGCCCTATCTCTATCAAAACTATATCTTCTTCATTCCCGTGGAATTCGTGGTATTTCATTTCTCCCGTGATGAAGGCATCGGCTCCCTGCTGCAATGCGTCTTTGATGAGGAACGCCCCTGCTCCTCCACATATAGCCACGCTTGCGACATCGCGGCCAGCATCACCAGAGTAGGCCAATCTGTGGACGTTGAACTTCTCTTTCAAGCTCTTCATCAGGTCAATGGCTTTGACC
>CAZWPW010000089.1:0-7301 GCA_964635525.1 uncultured Bacteroidaceae bacterium | reverse complement strand
TTGCTCTTCAGGTTGGACTTGAACCAACGACCCTCTGATTAACAGTCAGATGCTCTAACCGACTGAGCTACTGAAGAATATTTTGCCTTGTTTTAAAAACCGACGCAAAATTAAGGCCTAATATTGAATTATGCAATATCTTTGCTCTAAAAAGAATGGATGGACAAAATAATCGGAATAGGCAATGCCTTGGTTGACATATTGGCAAGAGTCGGTGACGAGGCAATAATTGATGAACTGCATTTGACTAAAGGCGGGATAGAATTCATTGATGAAAAACAACTCGCTGAGCTCAAATCCAGAATGCAGAAAATGCAAACACAAACAGCACCCGGAGGGTCGGCAGGAAACACCGTTAGAGCCTTAGCAAGGCTCGGCTGCCACACGGGTTTCATAGGGAAAACCGGCAATGACGAATTCGGGGAATTCTATTTCGATGCATGCATGAAATCAGGAACCATCCCGACATTGATAAAAGGCAGCCTGCCTACTGGCATGGCATTCACCTACATTACACCCGATGGGGAAAGGACCTTTGCCGACTATCTCGGCTCGGCAGCAACCCTTGAAGCGCAAGAATTGACGAATGACATGTTCAAGGGCTATTCATACCTTTACCTCGAAGGATACTTGGTCCAAAACCACGAGATGATACTCAAAGCTGCTGAAATGGCAAAACAAGAGGGGTTGCAGATTTGCCTCGACATGGCAAGCCACAACATCGTTGAAGCCGAGAAGGATTTCTTTGAACTGTTTCTCAGCAAATACGTTGACATCGTTTTCTCAAACGAAGAGGAAGCGAAATCATTCACGGGCAAAGAACCGGAAAAAGCCCTCGAGGATATCTCTAAACTATGCAGCATCGCGATAGTAAAAATGGGGGAAAAAGGGTCATGCATAAAAAAAGGAACAGAAACAATCAAAATCGAGGCCGCAAAAGTAAATGAAGTGGTTGACACAACCGGAGCGGGCGACTACTTCGCAGCAGGATTTCTCTATGGATTAACAAGCGGGTATTCTATTGTGAAATGCGCGCAAGCCGGGTCACTGCTGGCAAGCAAAGTCATTCAGGTGGTCGGGACAGAATTGCCAGAACACGCTTGGGAGGAAATAAAAACCGGCATCAACAAAATAGCTTCGGAGTGACCATGCAAGAATCACCAAGATTAAACTCTTAAACCAGACAACGAACGATGAACAAGACAAAGAACAAAAAGGCTCTGACAGGGATAATTGCTGCATTTTGTTTGATTGCTGCCGTGTCATTCAGCTTCCAGAAAAACAATATAAATTTCCTGAAAAGCAAGAACATGGAAATCTTCCAAAGCGTATACAATGAGCTCGACCTGTTTTATGTGGACACCCTCGACCCAGACAAATCCATCACCAATGCCATCGATGGAATGTTGTCGCAACTCGACCCGTACACGATATACTACACCGAAGCCGACAATGAAGAACTCGACATGATGACAAAAGGCACCTACGGCGGGATAGGCTCCATAATTGTCAAACATGACGAGTATGTGGCAATAGCCGAGCCATACGTAGGGCAACCGGCCTATGAAACCGGGTTGAAAGCCGGAGACCTCATCCTCGAAATCGACGGGGAGGACATGAAAAACATGTCTAACTCCTACGTTAGCGAGAAACTAAGGGGCGAGGCAGGCAGCAAGTTCAAAATCAAAATACAAAGGCCAGGCGAGAGCAAACCACTCGAATTTGAAATAACAAGGAAAGAAGTCCAACTCCCCGTCGTGCCATACTACGGCATAGTCGGCGACAGCATAGGCTACATCCAAATATCTAGCTTTACTGGTTCACCCTACACACAAGTCAGGGAAGCATTCATCAGGCTTAAAGCCGAAGGCGCAAAATCACTTATCATTGACTTGAGAAGCAATGGAGGGGGGCTAATGGACCAAGCGGTAAAGATTGCCAACCTGTTCATCCCCAAAAACAAAGAGATAGTTTCCACGCGCGGGAAAACACGCTACAGCATCCAGACATACAAAACAACCGAAGAGCCTCTTGACACGCTAATCCCCATAGCCATCATGGTAAACCGCCAATCGGCATCAGCATCCGAAATCCTTGCCGGGGCAATGCAGGACCTTGACAGGGGTATCATCGTAGGCTACCGGACGTTCGGCAAAGGATTAGTGCAAAACATCCGCCCATTGCCATACAATTCAACATTGAAGCTGACAGTAGCCAAATACTACACACCAAGCGGGCGGTGCATACAGGCTTTGGATTACTCACACCGCAACGACGACGGGAGCGTATCACGCGTGCCAGACAGCCTGACCAACGTCTTCCATACCTCGGCGGGAAGAATAGTGCGCGATGGCGGGGGCATAAAGCCCGATGTGGAATTGGAGCCCGAGAAGTTTGCCAACAACATGCTTTTCTATTTGATTACTGAAAATCTGATCTTCGACTATGCAACCGACTATTGCCTGGCACACGAGACAATAGCCAAGCCTGAAGAATTCACCATTACTGACGAGGATTATGAAGAGTTCAAAAGCAAGGTAATCAATTCTGACTTCAAATATGACAGGCAAAGCAACAAAGCACTTGAATCGCTCAAGGAGATTTCAGAGTTCGAGGGCTACACAGAGGTTGCAAAAGCAGAGTTCGAGGCCTTGGAAAAGAAACTTTCACATGACTTAAACCATGACCTTGAACACTTCAAGAAAGATATCATCAATTACATAAACATCGAAATAGCAAAACGCTACTACTACCAGATTGGAGGGAAAATACAACAACTCAAAAACGACAAGGAGCTTGACGAAACGATAGAGATCTTGAATGACAAGACCCGGTACAAGCAAATCCTTACAGCCGCCAATGACGACGGCCAAGGCAACACTTAAAATGGTGATGATGGCCAATGAGGACAGGATAACACAAACTATCACCACGGATGAATAGTTGATGCTCTTCAACCGTTTTTGATTTAAGGCATCCGTCAAAACATGGGAAATCTGTGGAGGAACTTTTTCTACTATACAAAAAACGACCGCATTGGCCTGATTGCCATAGCAGTCATCATCATTGCCACGCTCTTAGGATCAAAAGCTCTCCAAAAACACAACAGGAAAGAAAACGCCTGGCAACCTGACACGACATTGCAGGAATACCGCGCATTCAAACAAGCACTCGCAACAAAGGACAGCGCACGCTTTGCAACACGCTACAACTACGGATCAAGGAGGCAATCCGCCTACGACTGGCACAAGCCTGTAGCGCATCCCTCACCGTTCAACCCAAACATAGACGATTCGGCTAAAATGGCCAACTCGGGAGTTTCCCCTTTTGTGGCGAGGAACATTGTGAGATACAGGGCAAGGGGCGGGCGATTCAGGAAAAAAGAAGACTTTGCGAAAATATACGGGGTCGACAGTGCGATGTTCGCTTTGCTGCAACCGTTCATCATCATTGACGAACCCGAAGATACCAATGCGGCAAACAAAGATTACGCTCTCCAGACCAAACAATACGATAAGTTTCAAAGCGACACGGTCATTGACCTTAACCAAGCAAGTAAGGAACTGCTGAAGAAAATCCCGGGCATAGGCGATGGATACTCGTCAATGCTCATCAGCTACCGCGACAGATTAGGAGGATTCGTTGATGTGAGCCAAATAAATGAAATAGAAAACTTCCCAAGCGGGTTTGAGAAATGGTTCAAAATCGAGACCTCATTCATACCACGAAAGATAAACATCAACACGGCAAGCATCGACAGGCTGAGAAACCACCCATACATGAACTACTACAAAGCACGCGCCATTGTCGATTACAGGAAAAAACACGGGAAACTGCGTTCACTTGAACAACTGAAACTACTTGAAGAGTTCGACGACGGAAGCCTTGCTAAAATGAAGCCATACGTCGAATTCTAACCATAAATGATTATTTTCGCGACAAACACCTCAAAAACCATGAAGAAAGCATTGATAACCGGTATCACGGGGCAGGACGGGTCATTCCTGGCAGAGTTCCTGCTTGGCAAAGGATATGATGTGCACGGGACAATTCGCCGCTCGTCAGTCGACTACCGTGAGCGAATAGCACACCTCGAAGGACAGCCGCACTTCCATTTGCACTATGCTGACCTCGGCGACTCCATGAGCTTGATTCAGGTAGTCAGCAACGTCAAGCCTGATGAAATATATAATCTTGCAGCACAAAGCCACGTGCAAGTCTCGTTTGACGCGCCGGAATTCACTGCCGACGTTGATGCCACTGGGGTATTGCGCATACTTGAAGCGGTGAGGCTATGCGGTTTGGCGCACTCATGCAGGATATACCAGGCCTCAACCTCTGAACTATACGGCAAAGTCGTGGAAGTGCCGCAAAACGAAGACACGCCGTTCCACCCATACAGCCCATACGCCGTGGCAAAATTATACGGCTACTGGATAGTAAAGGAATACCGCGAGGCATACGGCATGTTCTGCTGCTCGGGAATATTGTTCAACCATGAATCGGAGCGAAGGGGAGAAACATTCGTGACCCGCAAAATAACGCTCGCCGCAGCACGCATAGCACAAGGCAAGCAAGAAAAGCTCCTCCTGGGCAACCTGTCGTCAATGCGCGACTGGGGATATGCGAAAGACTACGTTGAATGCATGTGGATGATACTTCAGAACGACAAACCAGAGGATTTCGTCATTGCGACAGGGGAACAACACTCCGTGCGTGAATTTTGCAAGCTCGCCTTCCATTATGCAGGGATTGAACTGCAATTCGAGGGAGAAGGAGAAGACGAAAAAGGCATTGACATGAAAACCGGCAAAGTGCTGGTAGAAGTTTCTCCCGACTTTTACAGACCGACTGACGTGGTCAACCTTTGGGGAGACCCGAGCAAAGCAAAAAGGGAACTGGGATGGAATCCTACCAAAACCTCTTTCGAAGAATTGGTGAAACTCATGGTCGATGCCGACATGGCCAAGGTCGCAGCAGAAAGCGCCGGGAAATATGTAATGACAAATCTGGCAGAATATCTTGAAAAAGGCATCGTCAAATAAAGCTCCCTAACATCATGGACAAGAAAGACCGTCGTAAACGAGTTTTCGTCTCAGGCTGCTACGACATGCTGCACAGCGGCCATGTGGCATTCTTCAAGGAAGCATCAAAATACGGGGACTTATACGTCGGCATAGGTTCCGACGCAACCATCGAACAGCTCAAAAAGCGAAAAACCGTCTATTCCGAACGCGAAAGGTTATACATGGTCAAGGCCATCCGCTATGTCACCGATGCATTCATAAACACAGGGTCAGGATTAATGGACTTTGTTGAAACTCTCGAGCGCATCAAACCCGACATATTCGTGGTCAACAACGACGGAGGCTCAACTGAAAAACGGGAGTTTTGCAAGAAACACGGCATAGAATACGTCGAACTGGAAAGAATCCCGGAAGCAGGGCTGCAAGCACGCTCCACCACTGATTTGCGCCAAACAGCCTCACTCCTACCCTACCGCGTTGACCTTGCAGGGACATGGATAGACCAACCCTACGTTTCATGCCACGCAGCAGGATGGGCAATAACAATCTCGATAGAACCTACGGAGCAATTCATGGAACGCGGCGGCATGGCGACTTCAACACGCAACGCCGCGCTTAAGATATGGCCGTACGAATTGCCGGCATACAACGAAGAGATGCTCGCCCGGCTGCTCTTCTGCTTTGAGAACGACCCGGAACGCGAAGGGCATATCTCAGGAGCGCAGGACGCCATTGGCATTTGCATGACAGGCATCTGCCGCCACTACTACGACAACCGCTACTGGCCGGCGCGCATCGAGACATGCCACGACGAAAAGACCCTCTCATGGCTTGAAAGCCACATCTGCCTTGTGCCAATGTTCCCGCGCCGCCCAGGCTTGTCGGTCACAGAGGGAAAGGACATAACGCCCGCCAAAGTGAAAGCACTGGCAGAGGCCGCAGAAAACTGCTGGAACGCAATCATCGCACGCGACCTCGAAGCTTTTGCAAAAGCCTACAAAGCATCGTTCGAAGCGCAGATAGCAATGTTCCCTGCAATGATGGCCGAAGGAGTGCAAAACCACATAGATGAATGGAAAGGACGAGCCAAAGCATGGAAGATGACGGGCGCAGGAGGAGGAGGATACCTCGCGCTTGTAGTCGACGAAATACCAGAGGGGACAATACCGGTAAAAATAAGAAGGCGAAACAACTGAAAACATACAGGCAAATGCAGAAGAACGATAAAATATTTGTTGCCGGACATCGCGGAATGGTAGGATCGGCAATCGTAAGGGAATTGCGCAAGCAAGGCTACACAAACATCCTGGCACGCACGCATAGCGAACTTGACCTGGCACGGCAAGAGGACGTTGAACGGTTCTTCGCGCAAGAAAAGCCCCAATACGTGTTCCTCGCCGCAGCAAAAGTCGGAGGAATAGAAGCAAACAATTCGGCGCCGGCAGATTTCATGTACGACAACATGATCGTCGAGATGAATGTAATACATTCGGCATGGCAACACGGATGCAAGAAACTGCTATTCCTCGGCTCGTCGTGCATATACCCGCGCATGGCGCCGCAACCAATGAAGGAAAGTTGCCTGCTGACCTCAACGCTTGAAAAGACAAACGAGGCATACGCCCTCTCCAAAATAGCCGGACTGAAATATTGCGAATACCTCAACCGACAGTACGGCACCGACTTCATCAGCGTCATGCCCACAAACCTCTACGGGCCGAACGACAACTACCACCCGACGAACAGCCACGTGCTGCCGGCTTTCATCCGTCGTTTCCACGAAGCGAAAGCCAACGGGCAAGCATCGGTCACCTGCTGGGGAGACGGAAGCCCGCTAAGGGAGTTCCTCTACGTCGACGATTTGGCAAACCTCTGCGTCTTCCTCATGAACAACTACAGTGGCAATGAAACCGTCAACGCCGGGACCGGCAAAGAACTCACCATAAAAGAACTGGCGCAAACCGTGGCTGAAGCGGTCGGATACGGCGGGGAAATAAAATGGGACACTTCAAAGCCAAACGGGACACCGAGAAAACTGCTCGACGTGTCAAAAGCTGCCGCGCTTGGATGGACATACAAGACGGAACTCAAGGATGGCATACGCCTCGCCTATGAAGACTTCCTGAAACAACAGGTGCAAGCAAGTCAAGGAAAATAAACCTCCCTCTTTCCTTATAGACAAGAACCCCCGGAAAATTTCAAGCATTGATCACGGAGGCGACAGCACTCCCTATTTTACGGCAAAGACCCGCGCTTCAACAAGCCGGGCCTTTG
>CAZWPW010000088.1:0-7373 GCA_964635525.1 uncultured Bacteroidaceae bacterium | reverse complement strand
ATGGCATAGAAAAGAGAAGGAAATGTCCATATTTACGCTCCAAGGAAGTTAAAAAGGAGTAGTTGCATTTTATGCTATAATTTCACGTCTCTGCCTGTTGTTTTGCCCTCCATACTGATGATTATTGCCGAATTGTTATAATTTTGCATTAAGTGTAATGAATCAAATGACAGCCGATGCCCGAAAACAACCAAAAGACATTAGAGAGGGTTCCTGAACCGGCTTTGCGCAGGCTGCCGTGGTATCTTTCATACGTCAAGCTCTTGAAAGGGCAGGGCGTGCAGTCGGTTTCTTCGACGCAACTCTCACGAGGCACAGGCATTGATGCCTCGCAAATAGCAAAAGATTTCTCGTATGTCAAAATCCCCGGGCGCACACGCGTCGGGTACAACATCGACACTATGATAGCCGTGCTTGAGGAGTTCCTGTGGCCGGCGGAAACGCACCGCGCTTTCCTCTTCGGGGTAGGCAGCCTCGGGGCGGCCTTGTTGCAGGATTCCGGGCTGAAGCACTACGGACTGGAGATAGTAGGAGCTTTCGATGTGCGCGACGATCTCGTTGGGGGCGTAATCAATGGAGTGCCGGTGTCGCATTTGTCAGAATTGCCGGCATTGATAAAAGGCAGCTCAGTGACCATAGGCATCCTTACAGTACCCATAGGCGTAGCGCAGGAGGTGACTAACTTCATGATAGAAAACGGCATCAAGGGGGTATGGAACTTCACGCCCTTCAGGATAAGCGTGCCAGAAGGCATAGTAGTCCAAAACACTTCATTATACGCGCATCTGGCAGTCATGTTCAACAGGTTGAATGTTTAAGGCAGATGAAAATCATTTGCGTCCATGGCAATTATGCCAGGCAAGAAGGCAATAAAGCCGGCGAAATGCCGTTTCAATTAACGAGACCCGTAGTTTCGGTAAAGCCCGATTCGTCATTGTTGAAAGGAGGGAAACCGTTTTTCATTCCTGCTTTCTCCAACGACATAAGGTGCGGCGCGTCGCTTGTCATGCGCATCTGCCGTTTAGGGAAATGCATAGCAAGCAGGTTCGCACCACGCTATTACGACGCGGTGACTGTCGGGGTTAGTTTCCATGCGCATGACTTGCTCTCTGAGGCTTGTTCCAAGGGAGAACCCACATCGCTCTACGACGGTTTCGACGGCGCGGCAGTCATTGGCAACTTTGTCAGCATCGAGGCATTATGCCGGCAGGCGGATGGCATCAGCTTTTCTCTCTTGCGCAACGAAAGCGAGGTCCAGCAAGGCGAGGAGGCGGGCTTGTCGGCAGGATTCAACGAGTTGGTGGCATATATCAGCAACTATTACACGTTGAAGATGGGCGACTTGATATTCGCCGGCTTTCCGTCGGAAGACATACAAGTGGACATAGGCGACAAGCTGTCAGGTTTCATCGGAACGCAAAGGGTCTTGCAGTTTAACATAAGGTAGCGAAAACAACTTAGGCATGATGAAGTGGCGCATCTTTCTCGTTTTGCTCTTCACGTCGTTGCTCAAATATGCGCCGGCGCAGGATTTTGTCGTGCTCAACTGGGGCAATTCGCCCGTTTACACGTTCGAACCCGATTCAGTCGAACACCCGTTCAACTTCGAGGGCGCGTCGTTTGTCGACGGCGACCCTTTCCCCCGCTACACGCAAACAATAAAGCTCGGCAGCAACTATAACGGAGAGGCCGTCGACGTGTCAGTCGAATACCCGGAGTTTGAGCCATTGCCAGAGTGGCAGCAACAACGCTTGGCATCCGACAGTTTGGCATTGCCTGCCGAAATGCTCCTCGAACATGACATACGCTATGCCTCGGGCGAGGCCTACCTCGTTATCCGCCTTTTGCCCATGGCCTGCCGCAACGGGCAGAACAGCCGTGTCAATTCTTTCCGTTTGCAGTTTGCGCTGCGTGCCGGCCAGCAACTTAAGGCTGCTAAGATGGCAGTAGAATCTTATCCAACCTCGTCAGTGCTGGCCTCCGGGCGTTGGGTGAAGATAGCCGTTGCCGACCGTGGAGTATATTCGATATCCAATTCCACGCTATCCTCAATGGGTTTTTCTGATCCTTCACGGGTGGCGGTCTACGGGTACGGGGGCAACCTCTTACAAGAAGATTTCAGCCTCGACTATTGCAGTGACTTACCCGAAGTGCCAGTGCGTTTGACCTCAAATGCCCTGTTGTTTTATGCCGAAGGCAACCTGCGCATAGATGCAGCATCTGATTCGAATGGAGACTATTGGGAGCCGGTGACGAACTATTGCTCTGATTATGGATACTACTTCCTGACAGAGAAGGATTCACCTCTGACAATACAAGATGCCGCAGAGCTTGAAGCAGAGGACGATGAAGTCACTACCTTCACCGAATATATATATTATAAAGGTGACGAGTTGTTTGCATGGTCCGATTTCGGGCGGCGGCTATACGACTCTTACGATTTCAAGAATGGACGCTCGCAAAGCTATTCATTCACCTTGACAGGCCATGTAACATCAAGCCCGGTGAGGATAAATGTCGCCTTTGCAACCGAAAGGTCGTCAACGGCAAGCGCACTTGACATATATGCCAACGGCGAGCTGCTGGGCTCGTCAACCAGCATGAGATCCACATCAACAAGCAGTTACATTAAAGCACTGCGTACTGCAACAACGCTGACATGGGACGAGGGTACATCGTCGTCGCTCGAGATAACGCTTGAGCATACCACCACGGGCACCATGTCGGGACACCTTGAATATATCTTGTTGAACTACCAGCGCACGCTCGAGATGACCTCGTCAACCCTCCTCTTCTCGAATTTCAACGCCGAGGGGAATGTTACCTACCGCATAAGCAACGTCGACTCATCAACGGAAGTCTGGGATGTCACAACACCGGGAGAATACCGCCGTATGCCATTGGCAATAAACGGCACAGACGGGGTCTTTACAGATGACGAAACGGGAGTGCGGCACTACGTGGCAGTAAAAACCACAGGCACGTTAAACGACGGAATAACATTTGCCGGAGAAATAGAAAACCAAGACCTGCACTCTTTGGGAGATGTAGACATGGTAATACTCATTCCAGCAAACGGAAACCTGTATGCAACGGCTGAAGAACTGGCACAATGGCACCGGGATAACGACGGCCTTGATGTAGTAACAATCAATGCCGGACAAGTTTACAACGAGTTCTCGTCAGGCACGCCTGACGTGACGGCTTACCGCAGGTTGATGAAGATGCTATACGACAGGGCAGACGACAAGACGAAAACAAAATATTTGCTCCTTTTCGGTGATTGCGCATTCGACAACCGCATGCGGACCTCGACTTGGTCGGCATACACTCCAGAACAGTTCCTCCTTAGCTACCAGCCATTTGAATCAGAAAACGAGCAAGTCAATTTCCTGACCGACGACTATTTCGGATTCCTTGACGATGACGAAGGAACAAACATATCATCGGCACTCAACACAGTCGACATAGGAATCGGGCGCTTGCCCGTGCGGACAGTGTCAGAGGCTTCAGGCGTAGTAGCAAAACTCATCGCCTACATGCGCAACACCGAGAACGGATCATGGAAAAACAACATCTGCTGGGTGGCCGACGACAACCTCGACGACGGAGGGACAATACACATGGAGCAAAGCAACGAACTCATCGATTCGCTCGAAGCGCGGCATGAGGGATATCTATGCGAACGATTGTTTCTCGACCTCTACAAACGGGAATCATCATCAACGGGATATTCATACCCGCAAGTAGAAGAAAGGCTTCAAGAGGTATTCGACGAAGGGGCACTGGTACTATCATACATAGGACACAGCAACACTGATTTCTGGAGCTCAAAAAAAATATTGACTGCAAACGAAGTATCGCAGCTCAGCTCAACACGACTACCGCTTTGGGTAACAGCATCGTGCGACTATTCACGATTCGATGCCTTCAACTCCTCGGCAGGAGAAATAGCAATGCTCAATGCCAACGGAGCCGCAGTAGGCCTTATCACTACGACAAGGGTGGTGTACATATCCAGCAACCAAAGGATATACCTCAAATACAACAAATACTTATACGAACGCAAATCAGACGGGACGCACTACACGCTCGGGGAGATACAAATGAAAACAAAACAGGCGCGGGCGCTAAGCGGGTCGCAAAACAGGAACGACCTCAACTTCATATTGCTCGGCGACCCGGCGCTGAGGTTGGCTTACCCCGATGCCAACAAAGTAGTCGTAGACTCAATCAACGGTGTGGCAGCAGGAGAAGAAGTGCAAATGAAAGCCGGCTCGGTAGCAACAGTCAAAGGGCATATAGAATCACTCGACGGCACAAAGCTGACTGGATTCGACGGAAAGATAGAAACAATAGCAATGGACAGCTACAAGCTCGTCACAACGCTCAACAATGCAGGATACGAGTACACCACAGGACCTGATACAATACAATTCTTGGCACGAACGAACACGCTCTTCATGGGCAACGATTCGGTCAAGGGAGGGGAGTTCTCGCTGCAGTTCGCAGTGCCGCTCGACATAAACTACTCAAACGAAAGCGGATTGCTGAACTTCTATGCCTACAACGACTCAATTGAAGCAAATGCCGAATTCGATGACTTCATTGTCGGAGGAGTAGTCGACTCAATAAACACCGACGGAGTAGGGCCGGAGATATATGCATACCTCAACACCCCAGATTTCGTGTATGGAGGCAAAGTCAACGAATCGCCGGTGCTATACGCATCGTTATACGACACCGACGGGATAAACATATCCGACAGCGGAATAGGACATAACATCGTAGCAATAATCGACGACGACCCGGACATGACCTACTCGCTCAACAGCTACTACACGCAGTCAGACAGCTACATGAGCGGAAACGTCGTTTACAAGTTCTCGGATCTCCCCGAAGGACAGCACACAATGAAACTGCGGGCATGGGACATCTTCAACAACTCATCAAGCATCATACTTGAGTTCGAAGTAGTCAACGGGCTAAAACCGTCAACCTTCGAAGTCACATGCATAAGCCCGGCAACAAACGAAACAACATTCTTCATCACGCACGACCGCCCGGACAGCGAAGTCGATATCGTCCTTGAAATATACAACTTCTCCGGGTCACTCATCTACCGCAGGCAAACATCAGGCAATTCCGACACGGGAATATACACATTCACCTGGAACCTACGCGACAGCACAGGAGCACAACTCGATTCGGGCGTTTACATATACAAAGTCGCAATGTCTGCTGATTCAGGAGATTACGAGAGCGCGGCCGGGAAAATAGTCGTCATCAGGCAATAAAAAATACGACCAAACAGTTAATATAAAAGCCTGCAAGGACACAAGAACAGAGAATGAACATTATGAGAAATACCACAACAAAGGCAATAGCGTTGATTGCAGCAGCAATATGCCTGCAAACAACAGCAAAAGCCCAAGAAGCAACAGGAGTTGAGGCATTCAACCCGGTAACGCACGGAGTGACATCACTATCAATAGCACCCGACGCGCGAGGAGGAGGTATGGGAGACGTCGGAGCAGCAACCGACCCGGACGTAAACTCGCAATACTGGAATCCGGCAAAATACCCCTTCACAGTAAGCAGGGCAGGGTTAGCAGTATCATACACGCCATGGCTCCGCAAATTGGTAAGCGACATTGACCTCGCATACCTCGCAGGATACTACCGCATAGGCGAATGGCAGGCAATAAGTGCCTCGTTGAGATACTTCTCATTGGGAGAGGTGCCGATAACAGGAAGCCAAGGAGAGCAACTGAGCAGTGTCAACCCATACGAAATGGCAATCGACGTGGCATATTCACGAATGCTATCAGAATACTTTTCGGCGGCAGTGGCCTTGAGGTTCATTTATTCAGACATGGCATACAACAGCGATGAAGGTATGGAAGCAGGAAAAGCCTTCGGAGCAGACATAGCTCTCTTCTACACGAAATACGTAATGCTCGGGCAACGCGAATGTATGTTCAACTGGGGATTGAACCTCTCGAACATAGGCTCGAAAATATCATACGACCAAGGAAACACCAGCGAATTCCTGCCAACGAACTTCAGGACCGGCGTATCGCTGATGATGCCAATCGACAACTACAACGTATTCTCAGTGCATTTCGACCTGAACAAGTTAATGGTGCCGACACGCCCAGTGCAAGGCGATGATGAATCAGACGAAGACTACCAGCTGCGCCTCGACGAGGAATACCGTAACATATCGCCAATAAAAGGCATCTTCACCTCATGGGCAGACGCGCCAGGAGGCTTCAAAGAAGAACTGCGGGAGTTCACATGGGCCATCGGGGTAGAATACAGCTATAACAACCAGTTCATGGCACGCGCAGGATACCACTGGGAAGATGCCAGCAAAGGAAACCGCAAATACTTTGCATTCGGGGCAGGATTCCACATGAGCGTCTTCTCGCTCGATGCTGCCTACCTAATCTCGACGTCGCAAAGCAACCCGCTCGACCAAACGCTACGTTTCTCGCTCGCCTTTGACATGGACGGGCTCAAGGATCTCATAGGGCGCAGGAGGAGATGACAATACCCAGAGTAGGATTCGGGTACGATGTGCACGCCTTCGCCACAGGGCGCGAACTGTGGCTCGGAGGAGTCAAAATCAACCACCCAGCGGGCTTGGCAGGGCATTCAGATGCAGATGTGCTCATACACGCCATTTGCGACGCATTGCTCGGAGCGGCATCAATGCGCGACATAGGCTTCCAATTCCCAGACAACGACGAACGATTCAAAGGTATCGACAGCAAGCGTCTCTTGGCAAAAGTGGTTGAAATGCTCCACAAACAAGGATATGAAATAGGAAACGTCGATGCCACAGTCTGCGCCGAGCAGCCCAAGCTCAACCCCTACGTGCCGCAAATGCAAAAAATATTGTCGGAATTGATGGCAATAAGCCCAAGCGACGTATCAATAAAAGCTACGACAACCGAAAAACTCGGCTTCACAGGACGGCAAGAAGGCATTGCAGCCTATGCCGTCGTGCTAATCGCACGCATTTAGCATCAAACCGTGCGGCAGCGGCTACTGACAAAACCCTTGCCAACATTTTACAACGCTTTGCTCCCAAATCGCAAGGGTTGTCTTATATTTGCAAAAGAAAAGCGCAATTAGGCGAGACATGTTCCTATATTACATATATATCTTCTGCATAGCCCTGCCACTCGGCATAGTGGCAACAATAGCAGCAGCAATAGTCACCATAGCAGGGGCATTCATCGGAAGCGCGCACTTCTGGGGATACCACCCAGGCAAAATATGGTCAAGAGTGCTTTGCTTCCTCTTCCTCGTAAGGGTCAAGGTGATAGGGAGGGAAAAAACCAGTAAGCGGCAATCATACGTCT
>CAZWPW010000087.1:0-7382 GCA_964635525.1 uncultured Bacteroidaceae bacterium | reverse complement strand
TCGAAAAGTATAAATACGTTAACAGGCATAACCCCTGCGCATCACATTCACCTATGACAGATACTGACGAAAGGAGTGGACAAGAACCACACTCTTCCTACGGCCATTCAAAGAGAGGCGCGGCTGTCACGCAGCATTTGACTGGCATGTACAAAACTTGGTTCATCGATTATGCATCCTATGTGATACTTGAAAGGGCTGTTCCCCACTTGCTCGACGGTCTCAAACCGGTGCAACGGAGGATTCTGCACGCCATGAAACGCATCGACGACGGACGCCTGAACAAGGTGGCGAACATTGTCGGCTACACGATGCAATACCACCCCCACGGCGATGCGTCAATAGGCGACGCGCTGGTGCAATTGGGGCAAAAGGAGCTGCTTGTCGACCACCAAGGCAACTGGGGCAATATATACACGGGAGACCAGGCTGCCGCGCCGCGTTACATCGAAGCCCGGCTGTCGAAGTTCGCGAACGAGACGTTGTTCAACCCCAAGACCACGCAATGGAAGCTGTCGTACGACGGGAGGAACAAAGAACCGATAACTCTGCCGGCAAAATTCCCGTTGCTGCTCGCTCAAGGAGCCGAGGGCATAGCCGTGGGGCTGTCGTCAAAGATTCTGCCACACAACTTCAACGAGATATGCGATGCTGCAATCCACTGCCTGCGGGGAGAGCCTTTCGAGCTGTTCCCCGACTTCCAGACTGGCGGAATGGTCGACGTTTCGAAATACAATGACGGCGCCAGGGGCGGATCAGTCAAAATCCGGGCAAGGATCAACAAGTTGGACAACAAGACGCTAGTCATAAAGGACATTCCCTTCGGCAAAACAACATCGACGCTTATAGATTCGATAATCAAAGCGGCCGACAAGGGGAAAATAAAGATCAAGAAAGTCGACGACAACACGGCCAAGGATGTAGAGATACTCATAAACCTCGTCCCCGGCGTTTCCCCCGACAAGACTATTGATGCGCTGTACGCTTTCACCGACTGCGAAATAAGCGTTTCTATGAACTGTTGCGTCATATATGACAACAAGCCGCATTTCACATCCGTCAGCGACATACTGAGGCAAACTACCGCCAATACGCTCAAATTGCTCGAAAAGGAGCTTTTGATTGAAAAGGCAGAACTGGAAGAAGACTTGCTCTTCGCAACCTTGGAGCGGATATTCATAGAAGAAAGGATATACAAGGACAAGGAATACGAAGAATCCAGGTCCAAAGACGAAGCCTGCACCCACATAACCAAACGCATAGAGCCGTTCAAGGCCATGTTCATCCGTGAAGTGACAAGGGACGACCTGGACAAGCTGTTTGACATCAGGATGGTGAGGATTCTGAAATTCAGTTCCGACCAAGCAAACGAAAACATTGCCAACCTGAAAAGCAAGATAAAGGACATCGAACAGAAATTGGCAAACATGACCGGCTACACTTGCGAATGGTTCAGGATATTAAAGGAGAAATATGGCAAAGACTTCCCGAGACGTACTGAAATCAGGAGCTTCGACACGATAGAGGCCGCAAAAGTGGCTGAAGCAAATGAAAAACTGTACATCAACCGCGAAGAGGGCTTCATAGGGACAAGCCTCAAGAAAGATGAATTCATATCGAACTGCTCGAACCTCGACGACGTGATCATCTTTTACAAGGACGGCAAGTATACAGTCACGCCGGTGTCAGAAAAGAAATTCGTCGGCAAGAACATCATCCACATCGACATATTCAAAAAGAACGACAACAGGACAATATACAATGCCATATACAAGAATGGCAAGGACGGCATATATTACATCAAACGCTTCTTTGTCACAGCCATAACACGCGACAAGATGTATGACTTGACACAGGGCGAGAAAGGCTCGAAAGTAGTCTATTTCACCGCCAACTCCAATGGCGAGGCAGAATTAGTCAAAGTAATGCTCCGGCCCAACCCTAAATTAAGGAAGGTGGTTTTCGACAAAGACTTCAGCGAAATAGCGATAAAAGGCCGCCAGTCGATGGGGAACATATTGACAAAGAACGATATCCAAAAGATTACCCTGAAACAAAAAGGCGAGTCAACATTAGGGGGAAGGAAAGTATGGTTCGACAGCGACGTGCTGAAACTCAATTACGACGGGCGCGGGGAGTTCATTGGGGAATTCAACAGCCAAGACAAGATTCTCGTCGTGACAACGAACGGGAACTATTACACCACGTCGTTTGACTTGTCGGTGCATTTTGATGACAACATACATATAATAGAGAAATACGATTCAAGCAAGACTTGGACGGCATTGCTGCACGACGCAAGCCAAAACGATTTCCTTTACATGAAACGTTTCCGCTTCGAGCCAAGCAACAAGCAACAATCTTATTTAGGCGAGGACAGCGGAAGCCGGATAGTCGCGCTGACCTGCAACCCCTCTCCCGTATTTGAAATAACTTTCGGAGGCGCCGACGAGTTCAGGCAAAAGCTGACCGTTGCAGCCGAGGAGTTTGTCGCAGTCAAAGGCGTAAAAGCAAAAGGAAAAAGGGTGACAACCTTTAATGTCAGCAACGTAGAGGAACTTAAACAAATGGATGACGGCAACACAACAACTGCAAACATTGAGGATGCCGAGGAGAATAGCAGCTATTCAAACGACAACGACATTAATTTAGGATTCGATGGTCCCTAAACTGAATAGATTAGCCACAATGATATTTGCCTTGGCACTGCTCATTCCGTCAAACGCCGCAGCGCAAGAGACTGATACGGTAAAGTCAAGGTATCGCGTGGTTGCCACGACATTCGGGATAGGCAAACAGCAACTTTTGGACACTTACCTCACCCCATTGCAGTATGCCGGCCCGGAGGTCAGCATAGCAAGGGAAACCATGAGGTTCACGCGGTTCAACGAACGTCTGTCAGTGCAGAACTTTTTCAGGATATACGCTGCTGCCCCGACAAGGAACAGCTATACCATGTATTCTGTGCTCGCCAATTGGAACTACGGGATGCACTACCAACTGCAAATAAACGACAACTTCAAGATCCTCGTCGGCGGACTCGGCGATTTCAACGGCGGATGCGTCTACAACTCGCGCAACAGCAACAACCCCGCCTCGGCAAAGGCATTCATTGACTTGGATGCATCGGCAATGGCTATCTACAAGTTCAAAATAGGCAATTACCACCTCACGGCACGCTACCAAGCGAACATGCCTGTGGCAGGAGTGATGTTCTCGCCCGACTATGGCGAGTCATACTACGAAATGTTTTATCTCGGATACCATGAAAACATGTTGAATTTCACATCGTTCCACAACCACCTGTCGCTAAGGCAAATGTTTACCATAGACTTCCCCTGCCGCAGGGTAACTTTCCGGGCAGGATACTATTGGGAAATAGAACAGTCGTACGTGAACAACCTGAAAACCCACACCTACTCCCACTCGTTCATGCTGGGATTCGTGAGGAACTTGAAACTGATAAGAGACAAAAAGGGCAAGCAATTGCCTGTGGCAACAAACCCATTCTGACAAGCTAAATTCACATGACAATGGACATGCATGGGATAATGAAAAAGACAATGGCGGCAATGGCAACCATCATCTTGCCGTTGCTTGCCACATCGTGCATCACAGAAGAAGAATTTGACAACACGCCGCAGGGGAACTTCGAACTGCTGTGGAAAATCATGGATGAACACTACTGCTTCTTCAGTTACAAGGATATTGACTGGGACGAAATACATGACCGGTACTCGCTACGAATCACTTCGAGCATGTCGTCAAAGTCGCTGTTTGAAGTTCTCGGCGAAATGCTTGCCGAACTCCAGGACGGACACGTCAACCTTTATGCCGCACACGACGTGGCAAGCTACAGGGCGTGGTATGAGGATTATCCTTCGAACTTCAACGACAGCATAAACCAGCTATATCTGGGGAAGACAGGGGAATACTTGACAGCAGCAGGACTGAAATACAAATCCTTCCAAGACAACATCGGGTACATCAGGTACGAGAGCTTCAGCGATGCAATCGGGGAAGGGAACATCAGCGAGGCCCTCTCCTATCTTTCAATATGCGACGGCTTGATAATCGACGTGAGGAACAACGGGGGCGGAAGCCTTGACTACGCGCAAAGGCTCGCTGCGCGCTTCACCAACGAGAAAGTGCTGACAAGCTACATCATGCACAAGACTGGGCCGGGGCATGACGATTTTTCAGACCCGGCGGAAATATGGCTCGAACCATCTAATTATATAAGGTGGCAAAAGCCTGTCGTCGTGCTCACGAACCGGCATTCATTCAGCGCAACTAACTTCTTTGTCAACATGATGAAAATCCTGCCCAACGTGACAATCATGTGCGACAAAACAGGAGGAGGCTCGGGATTGCCCTTTTCGGCAGAGCTGCTGAACTCGTGGTCGGTGCGTTTCTCGGCCTGCCCTATCCTGGATGCCTCGAAAGAGCAAATTGAATTCGGCATAGACCCTGACGTGAAAGTCGACATGTCATCTGAAGACATAACCAAAAACCTTGACACAATCATTGAGGCCGCACGAACGCTGCTCAAAGGGCAATAGCTGACAACCGCCGCCGGCTTGCAAAGAACAAAAGTGTTCCATCTTATTTTGGGGAAAACATACGCAAACGTGAAAATCAACGTTATAATAAAAATCCTTTGCAGCTGCGCATGAAGCCCCGCAACCATATTTCAACCCGCGCCGCGATGCTCTTCCTTGCACTGGCCATGAAGTCTGCATCGCTCATGTCACAAAACGACGTGACAATAACCGGTGCCGTTACCGATGCCCATGGCGCAGGAATAGAGTTCGCAACGGTTTACGTTGAAAACCAAGTTGCAGGCACAATGACAAACCTCAAAGGAGAATACACACTGCAAGCCAGGTCGACTGATAGCGTGGTGGTAGTGTTCTCAATGATAGGATACAAAACAAGGAAAAGGGTGCTTAAAAACCCGCAAGGCAAAGTAACGCTCAATGTCATGCTCCCCGACACAGGATATGAGCTTGGGGAGGTGACAGTGAGCGAAACAAGGCGGCAGACCGGAGCGCTGCAAGAGTTGCAATTCGAAAACATGCACTTGGTTCCCGATGCTGCAGGAGGCGGCATCGAAGCCTTCATAACAACGCAAGCAGGCGTAAGCTCGCACAACGAACTAAGCTCGCAATACAACGTCAGGGGCGGGAGCTTCGATGAAAACATCGTCTACGTCAACGGGGTAGAAGTATACAGACCGTTGCTCATCAGCTCAGGACAACAAGAAGGGTTGAGCTTCATAAACCCCGACATGGTTGAAAAAGTGGGCTTCTCGTCGGGAGGATACGAAGCACAATACGGCGACAAGATGGCTTCAGTGCTAGACATAACATACAAGAAGCCAAAGGACATAGAATCAACAGTGTCAATGAGCCTGCTGGGAGCCACGGGGTATTTCGGATTCGCTACGAAAAATTTCACGATGACAAACGGAATAAGGTACAAGACCAACCGTTACCTGCTGGGAACAATGGACGTGAAAGGCGAATACGACCCCAACTACATCGACTACCAAACCTACATGACGTGGCAGCCAACATCGAAGTTGGAGATAGGAGTAATAGGGAACATCTCGCAAAACCGCTACGACTTCATACCCGAAAACAGAACAACAAGGTTCGGGACATTAGAAACGATGAGGGAATTCCAAGTGTATTTCGACGGAGCCGAACGCGACTTGTTCAGAACCTTCTTCGGCTCTCTTGAACTGAACTACAAGCTCAACGACTTCAACTCATTAGCTTTAAGGGCTTCAGCATACAGGGCAAACGAACAAGAGACCTACGACATACAAGGCCAGTACTGGCTGAGCGACGTGGGAGAAACCGAAGAGGAAAGCGAAAACACATCGGGCGTTGGAACATACCTCGAACATGCAAGGAACTACCTGACGGCCACAGTGCAAACCTACGCGTTCATTGGCAACCACAAGTTCAAAACGCACCATGTCAACTGGGGCATAGAAGCCAAGCACGAAAAAATAAACGAAAAGATGCGCGAATGGGAGATGCGCGATTCAGCCGGATACTCCCTGCCACGGCTTGACGACAGGGTGAGCGTCATCTACAACATGAGCTCCGAAAACAGCATTTCAAGCAACAGGTTCTCGTTCTACGTGCAAGACACCTACAAATTCAACTCTAAGTTAGGACTATTCACCATCAATTTCGGCGTCAGGGGAAGCTATTGGGACTTCAACGAGGAATTCATCTTCAGCCCGAGAGGGTCAATCGGGCTAATCCCATCGTTCAACGACAGATTTACCTTCAGGATAGCATCAGGACTATACTACCAAGCCCCCTTCTACAAAGAGTTCAGGGATACGTTCACCGTCAACGGCAACACCAACGTTAGGCTGAACAGGGATATAAAGTCGCAACGCTCGGTACACTTCGTCATAGCAGCCGACTACAATTTCAAGGCCATAGGACGACCGTTCAAGTTCACGGTGGAAGCCTACTACAAGAAACTCAGCGACCTGATACCATACAACGTCGACAACGTGAAGATAAGCTACTACGGACGCAACATGTCGTACGGCTACGCTACAGGAATCGACATGAAGCTCTTCGGAGAATTCGTCAAAGGAACAGACTCATGGATAACCTTCTCACTAATGAAAACCGAGGAGAACATCAACGGGAAATGGATTCCCAGACCCACTGACCAACGCTATAACTTGTCGCTATACTTCACCGACTACTTCACCCGCAACGACCGCTGGTCGCTGAGCCTCAAGGCATCCGTCGCCGACGGACTGCCATTCGGTGCGCCGCACTCGGGACTCGAAGGTGCAGTGTTCAGGGCACCGGCCTACAAGCGTGTAGACATCGGAATGTCCTACCGCCTGCTCAACAACGAGGACGGGACAAACAACAAAAGAATAGCCAAAGGATTCAAGAACATCTGGGTGGGTATCGACTGCTTCAACCTCTTCGGCATCAACAACGTCAACTCCTACTACTGGGTCACCGACATCTACAGCAACCAGTTCGCTGTGCCAAACTACCTGACAGGCAGGCAAATCAACCTCAGGCTGGTATTCGAATTCCGATGACAGCCAAGGCACAGCCCAAGTGCCATAACCTATAACAACAATCCGCCAAGAAAGAATCATGTGACCTCTGCACCCCCCCCTTGTGGTTTTGGCATGGATTTGCGTTTAAATCCATATATTTAAGTCCCGAGTTTTTGCGACCTGCATCTTCAAGGCCGCAAGGTGAAGTCAAAGTTCTTCAACTATGAGCCCCTGCAAAACGCAACGAGGTTTTGCAGGGGTCTCATTATGTAAATCTATAGACTATCGGTATATTTGGCGCTAGGAATAGAATAATTTTAATGTT
>CAZWPW010000086.1:0-7403 GCA_964635525.1 uncultured Bacteroidaceae bacterium | reverse complement strand
GTGAAGGTGAATGTCCCCATGTAATATCCGTATATCAATATGCCCACGAGGAATCCGAGGTCGGCGAAGCGCGTCACGATGAATGCTTTCTTCGATGCTGCTATCGCCTCAGGCTTGGTGTAATAGAATCCTATCAGGAGGTATGACGACACTCCGACGAGTTCCCAGAACACATACATTTGGAAGATGTTGGTTGCTACGACCAGCCCGAGCATTGAGAATGTGAACAGGCTCAGGAAAGCGTAATAGCGTTGGAAGCCTCGCTCGCCTTTCATATACCCGAAAGAATAGATGTGCACCATCAGGCTTACCGTTGATATTACGACGAGCATCATGACCGAAATCGGGTCAAGGAGTATTCCCATGTCGATGTGCAACGATTCGGTGAATGGCAGCCATTCGAAGTTCCATGGCTGCAAGGTCGGGAATGTCCCGTCTTGCGTCCTGTCAAGCGTGAAAGAGCTGTATGCCGTGACATAACTGAGCAGCGTGACGGCTGCCAACGAAACTGTCCCTATTGCTCCTGCCACTTGGTGTTTCATCTTCATTCCGGCCAAGCCGAGAACGAGGAAGCTCAAGAGCGGAAGCATGAGTATTAATAATGTATATTCCATAAAAGTAATTTCTATTGATATTAACCTTTCAAGTCAGTCACGTCGTCGGTCATTATTTTCTTGATGTTCCTGTAGACGTTGATTATTATCGCTATTGCCACTGCTGTTTCTGCCGCAGCTATTGCTATCCCGAACATTGCGAAGAAATGCCCTTCGAGTTGCCCCGGGAAGAGGTAGCGGTTGAATACTGCGAAGTTTATGTTCGTGGCGTTCAGAACCAATTCGACTGATATTAGCACGGCGAGCATGTTCTTTCGTGTGAAGAAGCCGAATATGCCGCAAACCAACATTATGGTGCTCAGCACCAGGTAATGTAGCACGTGTATTTCAAGATGCATGATTTGTCCTCCTTCGTTTTAGTTAACGTTTCCTTGCTATTAGCACTCCTCCTACCATGCATGCAAGCAGCAGCACGCTCAACAGTTCGAATGGCAGGACGTACTCGTACTTGTCAAAGCCTATGAGCGAGAGTCCTATTTCCTTGACTCCGAGTTCCGTGCCTTGCGGTATTGTCGAGAACGCGAAGCCGTTCGTGAAGAGCAAGAATAAAATCAGCGCGCATCCGGCTACCGTTGTGAGCAGCACCGCGATGAGCTTCGGCCGTTTGATTTTGTAGTTCATGTCCTTGTCCGACCTGGTCAACAGTATTGAGAAGACGTATAGGACGACGATGCCTCCGGCATATACCATCAGTTGCACAGCTCCGAGGAAGGTGTAGCCCAGTATTCCGTATATTGCTGCCGTGCCGAATAGCACGAACAAGAGGTATGTTGCCGCGCGCAGTATCTTCCCCGTTGATACAGCGAGGAATGAGCAGGCCGCTACTAATGCCGCAACGGCATAGAATACGATTTGTTGAAGATTTATTTCCATAACCTTAATGTTTTTTTGCGAGTGTCGAGCCTTCGCGGTTCAGTGTCAGTAGCAGCTTGTCTTTCTCATACACTGCGCTTTCGAAGTCGTTGTTGAATTCAATTGCATTGTGCGGGCAAGCGTTTACGCACAATTGGCAAAAGATGCACGAACCGAGGTTGTACTCGTATTTGACTAATACTTTCCTTTTTTTCCCGTTTTCGTCCTCTTGCAATTCCGAGGTTATTTTTATTGTCCCGTTCGGGCATGACATTTCACATAAGTTGCAGGCCACGCAACGGTGTTGGTTCTTGTCGTCATGGTACATGAACAATTTTGCGCGGTGCCTTTCAGGTATGTGCAGTGTCGTGTGGCGGTTCTCGGGATATTGCTCGGTGACTTTGGGTTGGAAGAACACCTTTATTGATGTCCTCATTCCAACCAGCAAGCTCTTCAAGCCTGAGAACAATCCCTTTATGTATTTGCTGAAACTATTCATATCGTTCATTTATTTAAAAGACCAACCCGTAAACTTTGCAAAGTGTCATCACTAAGAGTATGACGAGCGATATTGGCATTAGGTACTTCCATTCGAATGTAAGGACTTGGTCAATCCTCAGGCGCGGGAAAGTCCACCTTACCCACATTAGCAAGAAGACGATGAAGAACGTCTTTGCCAGGAACCATACTGCCCCTGGGATGTAATCCATTACTGCGTTGAAGCCGTCAAGCCCAGCTACATGCAATGGCATCCATCCTCCGAGGAAGAGCGTCGTTGCTATTCCTGCCGTGATGAAGAGGTTTAGGTATTCTGCCAAATAGAAGAATCCGAAGTGCATCCCCGAGTATTCCGTGTGGTATCCGGCTGTAAGTTCCTGCTCTGCCTCTGCCAGGTCGAAAGGCCCGCGGTTTGCTTCAGCATTTCCGGCTATGAGGAACACTATGAATGCTGCTATTGCCGGGATATGCCCTTTGAAGATGTTCCATCCGTTTTCTTGGCTCATGACGATGCCCTGTATGTCCATCGTTCCGCTCATTACTACCATTGTCAGGACGGTTATTCCTATCGACAGTTCATAGCTTATGAGCATGGCTCCACTTCTCATCGCTCCTATCAGGGTATACTTGCTATTGCTGCTCCACCCTGCCAGCAGGATTCCGAGTATGCCTATTGACGATGCTGCAAGGACAAAGAATATCCCTATGTTCATTTGCAGTATTTGCGCCCCCTTGTTCCATGGCAGGCACGAGAAAGTCAATATCGATGCCAGTATGACAAGGTAAGGTGCAAGGTTGTAGAGCAGCTTGTCGGAGTTCTTTAGCTTTATTATCTCCTTGGTGAGTATTTTCAGCACGTCGGCGAAGACTTGCAAAAGCCCGCCTTTTCCTCCCACGCGGTTGGGGCCTATCCTGCATTGGAATGCCGCGCACACCTTTCGCTCCATATATATTAGCACTATTGCTAGCACTGCATACAAGAGCATTACGATGATGCCGACCACTATCCCTTCCAACGTCAGGGCCAGCCATTCTGGCATGCTGCTGCACAAGGTTTCATGTATGGTGGCCAGCAGCGGCGCAAAGTTATAATAGTCTAAAAATGATTGGTTCATATTGCGATAAATTATTGATTCTTACCTATCAACATCAGGCAGGACAAAATCCAACGTCGCGCCTATGGCTATCATGTCTGCAAATTTGCTGCCCCGGCAGGCGGTGTCCATGGCGTGAACCAGGGGCAGGCCCGTTGAGCGGTAATGCAAGCGGTATGGCGATTTGTCGCCGTGGCTTTCGATGAAGACGCGGAACTCGCCCCTGCTCGCCTCTACCGATGAGGTGTACAAGCCTTCCGGCAGCTTGATTATAGGTTTGGTCTTGACTTTGAAATCGCCAGCGGGGATGTTCCCTATCAATTGCTCGATGATGTGGCATGATTCCATTATTTCGTCCATCCTTACCATGTAACGCGCAAAGCTGTCGCCCGTGTCATAGGTTATCTCTTTGAAGTCAACCTCTCCGTACATGGCGTAGGGGTGGTGTTTCCTTACGTCGTTGGACCATCCCGATGCTCTTCCCGTGCCTCCCGTTGCTCCTAACGATATGGCATCTTCGCGTGAGAGGACGCCAACGCCTTTCAATCGCGTTGTTGCTATCACGTTGCCGGTGAAGATGTCATGGTAGTCTTTGATTACTGAGCGCAGGTGCTTGATGAAGTCCTCTACTTTTTGCTCGAAGGTGTGGTGTATGTCAGCTTGCACGCCACCTATTACATTGTAATTCTGGATGAGCCTCCCTCCTGTTGTTTCTTCAAAGATGTCGAGAATCATTTCGCGTTCCCTGAAGCCGTAGAAGAAAGGTGTCAGTCCTCCCATGTCCATTACAAGGCATGAGTAGAACAGCAGGTGCGAGTCGATTCGTTGCAACTCGTCCATTATTGTCCTTATGTACTTTGCCCTGTCGGAGATTTCTATTCCCGCCGCTTTTTCTATGCACATACAGAGGGCATGGCGGCTTTGATGCGCGCTCAGATAGTCGAGTCTGTCGGTCATTGCCAACGTCTGCGGGTAGGTCATGCTTTCGCTCATCTTCTCTACCCCCCGGTGGATATATCCGAGTATCGGGTCTATTTTCTTGACTATTTCCCCGTCGAGCGAGGTGCGCATACGCAGCACTCCGTGCGTGGAGGGGTGTTGCGGCCCTACGTTGACCACGAAATCGTCCTTGGCGAAGACTTCGCTCTTCCTTTCCTCGTATCCGTCACCTGAGAGGAACACTCCTTCTGTCTCGTCGGCATTCACATCGCTCTCGAGGTTCAGCGGGTTCGAATTGATGTCATAGTCCTTTCGCATTGGATATCCTACCCAGTCTTCGCGCAGGAATAACCTCCTCATGTCGGGGTTTCCGACAAAGCGTATGCCGTAGAAGTCGTATGCTTCGCGTTCCTTGATCTCTGCCGTCTTCCAGAGGTCGCAAACCGAAGGCAGCAAGGGATTGTTGCGGTCAGTGGTAGATGATTTCAGTATGACCCTCGCGTTGCTTTTCGACGAGCCGAGGTCATAATATGCTCCGAGCGTATCGCCCCAGTCCATTCCGACGATGTCGCACAGATAATCCATCGGTGTCTCGGCATCATGGCGCAATGCCTCGGCAACGGCGTGGAGGTCATCGCTTGGCACTTCGACGACAGTTTGTCCGTATTCGCTGACTACTGCCGAGGGCGAGACTTTCAATATCTTGTCAGTAAGTTCCATAATGATAAGTCACTTCTATTTTTGTTCTTGTGCTTCTTTCTCTTTCCTGTTGGCTCCGCCGATGAACCTTTCCACCTTTATCTTCCTTTGCAGCTGCATCATCCCGTAGTAGAAAGCCTCCGGGCGCGGCGGGCAGCCAGGTATGAACACGTCGACCGGCACTATTTTGTCGATGCCGTTTACCACGTGGTAAGATTTGACGAACGGTCCTCCGCTTATTGTGCATCCCCCTACGGCGATGACGTATTTCGGTTCGGCCATCTGGTCATAAAGGCGGCGCAGCACCGGTGCCATCTTGTAGGTTATCGTGCCAAGCACCATTATCATGTCGGCCTGGCGCGGGGAGTTCCTTGTGACCTCAAAGCCGAAACGCGCCATGTCGTAGCGTGCAGCGCCAAGTGCCATGAACTCTATGGCGCAGCAGCTCGTGCCGAAGGTCAGCGACCACAGCGAGTTGCTCCTGCCCCAGTTGATGATTTCGTCCGCCGTGCCAATGACAACGCCGGCTCCGTCCATATTCAACTCTTTTACTAATCTCTCTAAATAATCGTTGTTCTTGAAGTCTTCGTACTTCATAGAACGAATCTTCGTTTTTTTGCTTACTTCCATTCCAATGCTCCTTTCTTCCATGCGTATGCAAGGCCTAATACCAAGACAGCCAAAAAGAACAATGCGCTGAACAACGCATAAACGCCGACCTCTTCAACCACGACTGCCCAAGGGAACAAGAACACGGTTTCAATGTCGAACATCAAAAACAGAATGGCGTACAAGTAATAACCCACCCTGAACTGCACCCATGACATCCCGCGTGTGGGGATGCCGCACTCGTAAGGCTCACCCTTGTTAGGGTTGAACGAACGCGGCGCAATCAGCTTGGCGATTATCATTGCAGCCGAAACCAAAACGAAGGCTGTCAGTATGACTACAACTAAATAAATGAAATACATATTATAACAATATATTACAATGCTAATATCTGTCAACTACAAACACACAACCACGCCCCGGACTTTGCGGCATTGATGCGAGGCACATGCAGAGGCGTTGCGCGCGCCATAATGTTCAATGAATCAGGATTACCGTTGCTCCGGCACTGGCCAATGGATGCCAAGGGAAAGGCAACCAGAGGTGCAAGCGGCACTGATGCCGGCAGAACAACTTTTTCACTGCATAAATCCAACCGTTTCTGCATAAGTGCGGCAAATATAGGATTTTATTACAATTCATTCAAACCCCGCCGTCAAAAAACGACGCAAAACGGCAAACAGGACACCTCTGAACCAGTGTGCCATAAATTGAGGGAATTAAATGTCACATTGTTGCATTTTTGTGCAAAAAAGACAAATTTTGCTTTGACTGTGTTTTTTTTTTTTTTTTCTTTGTTGGAAAAAAGAATCTATGGTTAAACTACGTTACTTAGCTTGTTTCTTAAGCATTGCTGTTCCGGCATTAGCTTGCGGACAAACCGTCTACGAGGAAACTATTTCCTATTGCGGTACTACAATCAAGTCGCCAGGCTTAGGAGCCACATCGACAATCAGCTTGGGTTGCGCCGCCTATTTTCCGCAGTTGACAGAGTATGTGGGCAACGAGTTGACAACTGTCAACATTGGTTTAGCTGGCAGCGTTACAGACTTCTACGTTTTCGTGACCGAGTCGCTTGACGGTGAACCTATTATCAGCCAAAGCTACTCCCCAGCTGAAGGGTGGAACACCGTGACGCTCGACGAGCCGATAGCCTTGGACGGCACGCCGCTGTACGTGGGCTACACGTGCACCGTGCCCGGCGGCAACTACTCGATAGGCATCTCAACAAACGACCCTTGCGAGAACGCTTTTTTCCTTGACCAAGGCAGCGGCTACCAAGACGTGTCTTCCACTTATTCGCCTTTGTCGCTGCAGATTGTCGTCAGTGGAACCAACTTCATCGCAAACGCGGCATCGATAAGCAGCGTGCAACATTCGTTCATTGACGGCAATACCTCAACGGCATCTACAATAGCCTCGCAGGTCACCATAGCCAACGAAGGGAAGGAAGCTATCACAAGCTTGTCGCTGTCATACGCCATTGGCAATGATGAAGGCACAGTTAATTTCAGCGGCTTGAGCATAGCGCGCAGCGGCAGCGGCACGGTGACTGTCAACCTGCCGATGCAAGAGGCGGGCGACCATGACGTGGAATATGAAATCACGAGCGTCAACGGTCTGGAGAACACAGCGGAAGAGACTGCCTTCTATGCCGCGAACCGTGTGCATGTGATGACCGAGACTTACCCGCGCATAGTAGTGTGCGAGGAGTTTACGGGCACCCTGTGCGGTTATTGCCCGGCGGGTATCGTTGCCCTCGAGTATCTGACAGAGAAATACCCAGACACGTTCATCGCCATTGCAGCCCATTGCTACACCCCAGAATACAGCGACCCGATGTACATAGGCGCCTACCTTAATCCAATACTCGAATTCACAACCAGCGCACCGGGCTACATCTTCAACCGCAGCACAGTGACGACGCAGGCGTTCCCGAGCGACGGCACGGCTTCAGGCAGGAACTTGCTCGAAGAAATGCTGCCCGACATGTGGGATGAAATCACCTGCGGCAAAGTAGACTTGCAGGTTGACAGGGTCAGCCCAACCTCAAACTATGTCAATGTGACGGTTTCGATGGAGTTCAACATAGACGCGG
>CAZWPW010000085.1:0-7495 GCA_964635525.1 uncultured Bacteroidaceae bacterium | reverse complement strand
ACGGTAAAGGCTTGCCCTTTCTCCACATGAAAGCGGGAGGTTCGGTTTGCCCTCCATCTTATTTCACGGTTGACAACAAGATGCATTTCATCTACCAAGAGGGCAGGACGGTGTTCAAATATGCTGTGTCGAACATGTCAAGCGTATCAGAGCAAATCGCCAAACGCAACAACCTTGACAAGAACTCAATAAACTGGATAGTGCCACACCAAGCCAACTTGCGCATAATAGATGCCGTCGCGCAACGTTTGGAAGTCCCGATGGAAAACATAATGGTGAACATCGAAAAGTACGGCAACACCAGCGCCGCGACACTCCCATTGTGTCTGTGGGACTATGAGAGCAAGATGCGCAAAGGCGATAACATTATTTTTACAGCCTTTGGCGCAGGGTTCACATGGGGGGCGGTATACGTCAAGTGGGCCTACGACGGGGATTCCAAGCAATAGCCAGCGTGGCGCAGCTTGCAGCCATCCCACTTTTGGCGAAGCACATACCAACAAACTTCTTGCAAAATGCCAAAACACAAATCAGGTTTTGTCAGCATCGTAGGCAACCCAAACGTAGGCAAGTCAACGTTGATGAATGCCCTGGTAGGGGAGAAAATATCAGTTGCTACATTCAAGGCACAGACTACGCGGCACAGAATCATAGGCATATACAATGACGACGAGACGCAAGTCGTCTTTTCGGACACGCCAGGCGTTTTGAAGCCGAACTACAAGTTGCAGCAGTCGATGTTGAACTTTTCGCATTCGGCGCTCGACGATGCTGATGTCCTGCTATATGTTACGGATGTCATAGAGGCGCGTGACAAGCATGAGGATTTCATAAAGAAAGTAAACCAGGTGGAGGCTCCCGTTATCTTGGTAGTAAACAAGATAGACCTGAGCAACCAGGAAGCCCTCGACAGAATAGTCGATCAATGGTCTGCCCTCCTGCCAGCGGCAGAAGTCATCCCAGTTTCTGCCAAAGCAAAATTCAACATAGCCTACTTGATGCGGAGGATTAAGGAATTGATACCTGATTCGCCTCCCTATTTCGGCAAGGACCAGATAACCGACAAGCCCGCACGTTTCTTCGTCTCGGAGATAATGAGGGGGAAAATCCTGCTCTATTATGACAAGGAAATCCCGTATTCGGTGGAAGTCGCCGTCGAGGAATTCAAAGAGACGCAAAGCAGGATAGATATCTCGTTGGTGATATATGTCGAGCGCGATAGCCAGAAAGGAATAATCATAGGACATGAAGGCAAAGCATTGAAAAAGGTGGGAATAGAGGCGCGCAGGGACATGGAGCATTTCTTCGGAAAGAAGATATTCCTGAAGACATTTGTCAAAGTCGATAAGGACTGGAGGAACTCCGACAGGGAACTAAGGATTTTCGGCTATAAGCAAGATTGATATTATTGAACGACTGTGACAGTCGCAACGTTTTAGACCGTATGGGAAATTTAGTAGCAATAGTCGGAAGGCCCAACGTGGGCAAATCGACACTTTTCAACCGTTTGACTGAATCGCGCCAAGCAATAGTCAACGAGCGCGAAGGCACAACGCGCGACCGGCAGTATGGCAAGGTCGACTGGGCAGGCCAAGAGTTCTCGATAGTCGACACGGGCGGATGGGTAGTTAACTCAGATGACATTTTCGAAACCGAAATACGTAGGCAAGTCAACATAGCACTTGAAGAGGCCGATGTGATACTCTTCTTGGTTGATGTAATTACAGGGGTCACCGACCTTGACGAGGATGTAGCATCCATATTGCGCAGGACGAAGAAACCTGTCATAGTCGTATCAAACAAATCTGACAATACATCGTTAAGCTACCAGTCAGCGGAATTCTATTCCTTAGGCCTTGGCGACCCGGTTTCAGTCTCGGCAATCAACGGAAGCGGAACGGGAGACTTGCTCGACCTCGTCGTGTCAAAATTCCCTGAAAAAAGCAACGAGATACTTGAGGACGACATACCGAAAGTTGCCATCGTAGGGCGGCCAAATGTCGGGAAATCATCTATCGTGAATGCATTCATCGGCGAAGAGCGGAACATAGTCACCGACATAGCAGGAACTACCCGCGATTCGATATATTCGAGGTACAACAAGTTCGGTTTCAACATGTACCTTGTTGATACGGCCGGCATCCGAAAGAAAAAAAGTGTCACTGAGGACTTGGAATACTATTCCGTCCTGCGCTCAATTAAGGCAATAGAGAACTCGGATGTTTGCGTTTTGATGATAGATGCGCAAAGGGGGATAGAGAAACAGGACTTGAATATCTTCTCGGTCATACAGCGCAACGGCAAAAGCCTTGTAGTAGTGGTCAATAAGTGGGATCTGGTTCCGGAAAAATCACAGAAGGCAATCGACACGTTCGTTGCAGCCATCCGCAACCGCCTGGCACCCTTTACGGACTTTGAGATAATCTTCTCTTCCGCAACGACGAAACAGAGGATTTTCAAGATAATGGAGGCAGCGCAAAGGGCATACGACAATCGTGTCAGGAAGGTATCAACGTCAAAGCTCAACGAGGAGATGCTGCCATTGATTGAAGCCTACCCGCCCCCGTCGAACAAGGGCAAATACATTAAAATAAAATACGTCACACAGTTGCCGAACACCCGGGTGCCGTCGTTCGTCTTTTTTGCCAACCTCCCGCAATATGTCAAGGAACCCTACCGGCGTTTCCTTGAAAACAAAATCAGGGAAAGGTGGGATTTCAGCGGTACGCCGATAAACATCTTCATACGCCAAAAGTGACTTGTTGACAGACTAATAATGCCGAAGCGGGGCGATGCAGACAAACAACGCATCGCCCCGCTTTCGTGTGTTTCAGGCTTATGCCTGCCGCTTACAGCTTGTGTATGACATCAAGCATTTGATCGGCAGTGCCGATGTTGTAGCCCTGCGAAACGAAAACAACGCGGTTGAATGTGTCGCAGATGATGACAAGCGGCAGCTGCGAGGCCGTGTTCAGCTCCATTCCTTTGGCAACCTTGTCCGCTATGTCGTTGTCAACGTCTATGCCGTAAATGATTGTGTTAGGCAGTCCGGGGAACTCCGACAGGTTGAAGCCTTGGTGGTTCTTTTCACTTGGGAAGAGGAAAACCATTTTTCTTCCCCATTCCTCAAAGTCTTTACCCGCCTTCGCGATTTCTTTCAGGAAGTGGTTTGTCGGCTCTTCCTTTGCCCCGAGGATTGCCACGACGAAGTATCCCCTGCCGGTAGTCGAGAGGATGCTCTTCTCGTCATTGCCGTCGATGGGCTTGTATTTTGATTCAGAATCGAAATTGCCGATAACTTGCACCTCGCTGTCGTTATTGCGTATGTTCAAGTCGACAACGGTGGTCTTGTCCTCGTTTATGTTGAAGAATATCATGTTCGACATCACCGATCCGTTAGCCAGCCTTGTGCCGGTAGTCAGCACGTATGACCCCTCGTCGAGGTTTATGCCATTCTTGAAATCGCCGGCCCATGTGCCCTCTTCGTCATAATTGAGCAGTTGCATCTGCCCGTCAACGATTTTCGATATTGTGAAGTGCGTGTAGTATTTCGGATTCTTCAATCTCTCCAAGGCATTGTATTTTATTTCTAATTTGCCTTGCTTGGCGGTTATTTGTTCCCCCGAATCGAAGTCGACGTCTATTGTCTTCCCGTCATTGTCGTATTGTATCTTCCTTGTCACTGCATCCATCCATGCCGGTATGCCGCAAGTTCTTGCCATGGCCACGAAGAATATGTTGCGTGAGAACCAGTCGGCGCGGCGTGACTTCCATACCCCGATGGGAGAGATGACATCGCCCGCCGGATTCCACTCGTTGCAAATTTCGATGCTGTCCTTGCACCAGTCGATAAGTGCTTGGGGGTTGCTGGCAAAGCTGCCAAGCAGCCCTTGCGGAACGTTCTCGGCAAAGTACCCCTTGTATGGGGTGAGCATTTCGTACCCTATCCTTGGATTGAGAACGTTGGCCTCCCACAACTTGCCTTTGCCTTTTGTTGTCATGTGTAGGTGGTCGTTGAGGACTTCCGTGCTTGCGTCACGCAGGTCCTTGTCTGAGATAGTTCCGAGCAAGAGCATGGCATCATTGCGTTTTTCCACAGGAGCATTCTTGACGAAATCTGCTATCGTCTTCCAATTGCCACGGCTCTTAGTGATGTAGCCGGCGAATTTGTCCTTGTTCACGCCTAATTCCTTGGCCATTTCTCTTGCAACGTCCTCGGTCATGAATGTTGCGATGTAGGCATTCCTGATGCTGTCTTCTTGTGCCATTCTCGCGTCATTTTCCTTGCGTTGATCTTCGGTGACCACTGGGATGTTTGATGTTTCCATTGGCGGCACTATGTCAAGGTTGGCAGAGTGGCTATCGCCAGCCTTCATGCTTAGCTTGATAGTGGCCTGCTTGTCTTTGCCGAAGCTCACCTTGCTGTAGCCAAACTTGCCATCCTTTGAGGCCCATACAAGCATGTCGCCGTTGCCGGCAGTAATGAATGATTGCCCGTCATCGCCAGTAGTCTTTTTTGCTACGGTGAAGAACTCGGCGTAGTTGTACAACTTGTATTCAACCAATGCGTTGGAAACAGGGTTGCCTTGCTCGTCGACGACCTTAACGTCAAGACGCGAAGTTGGGGCATAGTTGTCTGTTATGTTTATTATCGTGTACATGTTGTTGCGGCTCATCACGTCCTCAGGTCCGTCGTATTTGCCGAAAACTTTAGTGTGCATGAGCATACCCCTCGATGCTGGCGAATTGAACCATGCCAGGTCAAGCACAGGCTCAGGCTCGCATGCTCCGAGGAAGTGCCACTTGCCGTCAACCCATGCCTCAACCCAAGCGTGGTTGTCGTCGGTGTGGGCCCAGCGGGGAGTGTATACCTGCCTTGCGGGAATTCCTATAGAGCGCAGGGCAGAGACGGTGAATGTCGATTCCTCGCCGCACCTGCCGTAGGCCGTCTTGACCGTAGCCAAAGGCGATGAAGTCCTGGCATCAGTAGGCTGGTAAATTGCCTTTTCGTGACACCAATGGTTGACCTCAAGCACGGCATCCTTGAGCGTCATGTTTGCAACCCTCTCTTTAAGCTCGCCGTAGAAAACTGTGCGCGCTGTGTCAATGTTCTCGTTGTTGACGCTAACCGGAAGCACGAAATGCCTGAACTCCCTTTCAGGGATGTCCTTGCCCCACGGCATCTCTTCACGCGCCTTGAAAGCGGTCCTGACGGCATCGAGGTATATTTGCCCGTCGACATCGGTCACGTCGCTTATAGGCATGTAGGCATAGAGGAACTCAAGAGCCTCACGTTCCTTGGTAGTTAGCTCCTGGTCAAACACCGAAAACAAATCTCCGCGAGCGAGCAGCTCTTTCTTGGCAAGGAAATCGTTGTTGACTTGCTTGCGGTAATCCTTGTCAGTGATGAAATGCGAGTCGCCCAATGCGCACGAACATAGCAATGCCGCGCAGGCTGCCGTTGGCAGCAACATCTTGTGAAATAGTCCCATATTCAGGTTGTTAATTTGAAACAAAGATAACTAATTTGCAGGTGATATGTTGTTGTTCAAGTATGCTATTTTCGCCGCTTGCCATACAGTTTGCCAATCAAGTCGGCCCGGCCTATCCTGCGGAGCTCGCGCTCGATTTCTTCCCGCTTGGTGCTGTCATGCCAGAAGAAGAACATCCGTTGCGCCAGCTTGTCCTTGCTGTTGCGCGCCGTGTAAACCCGTTCAAGGGTGCAGGGGTGGTAGCCCGTGTAGTAGGCCTCGGTAGCGACGGTCATGGGCGTCGGGGTGAAGTCTTGGACCTGCTCAAGGCGGAAACCGAGAGAGCGCGCCTCCACTGCAAGCTCTGCCATGTCTTCCAACGTGCAGCCGGGGTGCGATGAGATGAAGTAGGGGACTATCTGCTGCCCGAGATTATGTTCGCGGTTGATGCGGTCGAATATCTCCTTGAATTGCAAGAATTGCTTGAAAGGAGGCTTGCGCATGATTCTCAGGACATGGTCAGACGTATGCTCAGGCGCTACTTTCAGCCTCCCGCTGACGTGTTTTGTGATGAGTTCGAACGTGTATTCCTTTGCTGCTTTGTTGGTTCTATCATCCTTGCTCTCATGTAGCAGAAGGTCATAGCGCACTCCGCTGCCTATGAACACTTTCTTCACGCCGGGCACAGAACGGGCTTCCCTGTAAAGCTCGAGCAAGGCCGTATGGTCTGTGTCAAGGTTGGGGCATATCTTCGGAAAAATGCACGATGGTCGCTTGCACTGCTTGCATTTCGACAGGTCGCGCCCTCCCATGCCGTACATGTTGGCCGAGGGACCGCCAAGGTCGCTTATATATCCTTTGAAGTCGGGCATGCGGGTGACGGCTCTCACCTCGCGCATTATCGACTCCTTGCTGCGCGAGGCGATGAACTTGCCTTGGTGGGCAGAGATGGTGCAGAAGGCGCAACCCCCGAAACACCCCCGATGGATGTTCACCGAATGCCTTATCATTTCGTAGGCGGGGATGCGCTTGCCCTTGTACCTTGGGTGAGGCATCCGCGTGTAGGGCAGGTCGTAACTGCGGTCTGCCTCCTTTTGCGTCATTGGAGGGTATGGAGGGTTGACAATCACCATTTTGCTGCCGCAGGCTTGTGTAATGCGCGAGGCGTGCATCCTGTTCGACTCTTCCTCGATGCGCTTGAAGTTTTCGGCCTGAGCCTTCCTGTCGCGCATGCAGGTCTCATGCGGGTGGAGGGCAATATCGCCGCTGCGGGGGATGAAAGAGTCCCTGTCCCTGACGAAAACCGTCTGGGGGATATCCTCCATCGAAGCCATGCTATTGCCCCGGCCAAGTCGGAGGGCTATCTCGGCAACGGCTCTTTCGCCCATTCCGTACACGAGCAGGTCGGCCCCGCTTTCGATGGCAACCGATTCGCGCAGCCTGTCCTGCCAGTAGTCGTAGTGCGTCAGGCGGCGCATAGAGGCCTCAATTCCGCCAAACACTACCGGGACATCGGGGAAAAGGCTTTTGATTATCCGGCAATATACCACCCCGGCGTTGTCAGGGCGCATGCTGGGGCGGCCGGCGGGCGTGTAGGCATCGTCAGAACGCAGCCTCTTGTTTGCCGTGTAGCGGTTTATCATTGAATCCATGCACCCGGGCGACACGCCGAAGAACAGGCGCGGGCGGCCGAGCTTCCTGAAATCGCGCAAATCATCCCGCCAGTTGGGTTGGGGAACGATAGCGGTCTTAAAGCCTTCGGCCTCGAGATAGCGCCCGATGACGGCAACACCGAACGAGGGATGGTCGACGTAAGCATCACCCGAAAACAATATCACGTCGGGCTGCTCCCAGCCGAGCATCTCAATCTCCTTCTTGGTGGTTGGAAGCCAATCAGACAGGTTGAACCGTTCCATGCGGCAAAGATAGCACAAAAAGCAAGCCGACGTGTCTGGAGATGCAAGCCGACAAAAAAGACCTCGGCAAGCCGGCAAAAAGGCTGAAAAAAGAGCTCGGCGAATTGA
>CAZWPW010000084.1:0-7546 GCA_964635525.1 uncultured Bacteroidaceae bacterium | reverse complement strand
GGCATGACAATGTCGCGGTCGTGGGCGCGGGTGAGGAGGCGAAGCATTTCCGTGAGGAGACGGGCGAGACGACGCGTTGGACTAACGCCTTGTTCGGCGGTATGCCTACTTACCAGATTGCGCCGAGCTATGACTCTACGTCGGCGCTGACGTTTGCAGGCAAAATCTACAAACTGTTCTTGCCTGAGTGCGCCGGGCTGTTGTTCATGATGCTGCTGGGCTTCTACATCATGCTCCGCGCCTTTGGTCTGAGCGTGTGGCTGTCGGCGTTGGGCGCTGCGGGGTGGGCTTTTTCGTCGTATTTCTCGATCCTCATCTACGCCGGGCATATATGGAAGTATATGACGCTTGCCTACATCCCCCCTACCATTGGGGGAATCGTGCTGGCCTACCGCGGGCACCGCATCGCGGGCGGGGTGATGGCTGCCTTCTTCTTCGCTATGCAGCTCTTGTCCAACCATCTTCAGATGACCTACTATTTCATGTTCGTCATCCTTGCCGTTGTCGTGGCGTTCATGGTCGAGGCCATCAGAAACCGCACGCTAAAGGAGTTTGCCAAGACGACTGGCGTGCTCGCCATTGCCGCCTTGATTGGCGTGGCTGCCAACATGTCGAACATCTACCATACCTACCAGTACAGCAAGGAGACCATGCGCGGGAAGTCTGAATTAGTAAAGGACGATGCCGGGAACCAGACCAGCAGCGGCCTTGAGCGCGATTACATCACGCAATGGAGCTACGGCATAGGCGAAACGCTGACTTTGCTCGTTCCCAACATCAAGGGCGGGGCTTCCGACCACAAGCTTTCCAAGAGCGAGGCTGCCATGTCTAAGGCCGATGTCCGGCTTCGGCCTCTGTATGAGCAGATGGGGCAGTACTGGGGCGAGCAGCCTGGCACGAGCGGCCCCGTTTATGTTGGCGCTTTCATAGTGATGCTCGCCTTGTTCGCGATGTTCGTCCTCAAAGGTCCTTTGAAGTGGGCGTTGTTTGCGGTGACTGTGTTGTCTATCATGCTATCGTGGGGCAAGAACATGATGTGGTTCACCAACCTGTTCATTGACTACGTGCCGATGTATGCCAAGTTCCGCGCTGTTTCTTCGATACTTGTCATTGCCGAGTTCACCATCCCTTTGCTTGCCGTGCTGGGGCTGAAAGAGTTGTTCAGCTCTCCTGAACGCTACAAGGAACGCATAAAGCCTTTAGCTATATCGTTCGGCGTTGCAGGAGGCTTGTGCTTGCTCTTTGCCATAGCCCCCGGTGCTGCGCCGGGAGACTTCTTGTCAAGTTACGAGAGGAACTCTTTGTCGCAGTTCCCGGCGGGAGACTTCTCGATTATTGTCGACAACCTGACGGAGATGCGCAAGGCGGTAGTGTCGGCCGATGCTTTCAGGAGTTTCGTGGTGATAGCCTTCGGCACAGCGGCGCTTGCGCTTGCGCTATTCAAAAAGATAAAGCCTTGGCTTGCCATCGCGCTTGCCGGCCTCGTGTGCCTTGTTGACTTGTGGGGTGTCGACAAACGTTACCTCAACGACAGCCATTTCGTCCCCAGCAGCCAGAAACAGCTTGTATATCAAGCTACGTCAGCAGACAAACATATATTGCAGGACAAAAGCGCGGGTTACCGGGTGCTCAACCTCTCGGTCAATACGTTCAACGATAACACTACGTCGTACTACCACAGAAGCATAGGCGGTTACCACGCTGCCAAGTTGCGCCGATACCAAGAGATGATAGAGCATCACATCACGCACGACATGATAGCGGTGCAGAATGCCATCATTAAAAACAATGGAAACCTCTGGGGCGTTGACGGACGCGAGTTCCAGGTTCTCAACATGCTCAACACCAAGTATGTCATAATGCCTACCTCGGGCGAGCCTTTAGCCGTGCAGAACCCGCTCGGCTTTGGCGCGGCGTGGTTTGTCGACAACCTGCTATATGTCGATAATGCCAATGCCGAGATTGAGCTTATCGACGGCATTGACCTGCGCAACACTGCCGTTGCCGACCGCGCATTCGAGCCTGTGCTCGGGACGGTGTCCACCGATACCGTGAAGGGCAGGAGCATAACGCTGACGAGCTACAAGCCGAACGAGCTCACCTACGCGGCTAAGACAGAGAGCGATGCTGTTGCGGTGTTCTCGGAGATATATTATCCCAGTTGGACAGCTGAGATTGACGGGCAAGAGGCAGAGATAGGAAGGGTGAACTACATCCTCCGCGCCCTGCGTATCCCGGCCGGCGAACATACTGTAGTGTTCCGTTTCGACCCCGTTTCAATCAAGCGCACTGAGGGCGTGGCTTACACGGCATTGGCCTTGCTTGTTGCTGTATCTGTATGGCTCGCCGCCAAGAGATACTTAAGGAGGAAGGCCAAAGCTGGAACGGATGGCGGAGGGAATACAAAGACTGCATAACCATGCCTCTGAAGATAATCAACCCGCTGACCGCCTCGGAGCAAGCCCTGCCTTATGCCGATGCAGGCGTAACGGCCGGCTTCCCCTCGCCTGCGCAGAACAGTTTGGAGAACAGCATAGACCTTAACAAGGAGTTGGTCAAGCATGCAGCCACGACGTTCTACGCGAAGGTTGTTGGTGACTCGATGCGAGACGCAGGAATAGGTGACGGCGACCTTATTGTCATTGACAAGGGGCTTGACCCGCAGGACGGCGACATCGTGGTGGCTTTCATTGACGGGGAGTTCACCTTGAAGAGAATCAAGATTGACAAAAGCCGGGAATGCCTGTGGTTGATGCCAGAGAATGAGAGGTACAAGCCGATAAAGGTCACCGAGGACAACGACTTCAAAATTTGGGGTATTGTCACCTACAGCATTAAACGTCACCGTTGATGCCTAGCTGGGCATTATGTCCTTGTAGACGCGACAAAAGGAAAGCAAGATGTTTGCGCTCGTCGATTGCAACAATTTCTTTGTTTCATGCGAGAGGGTGTTCAACCCCTCGTTGGCAGGCCGCCCCGTTGTTGTGCTGAGCAATAACGACGGTTGCATCATAGCGCGCAGCAACGAGGCCAAAGCAATGGGAATAGCCATGGGTGAACCCTATTTCAAGGCGCGGCGCAAACTTGAAGCCGGCGGTGTGGCGGTCTTCTCGAGCAACCATGTCCTCTATGGCGATATGAGCCGCCGCGTGATGTCCTTGCTATCGGAGTTCACTCCGGAACTCGAGATATATTCAATTGATGAGGCGTTCCTGTACCTTGATGGAATAGCTTGTGGCAACTTGCGTGACTATGCCCGCAGCATAATCAAACGAATCAACTGCGGAACGGGCATCCCGGTAACCATAGGAATAGCCCCTACGAAGACCTTGGCCAAGGTGGCCTCCTACTACGGCAAACGCTATCCTGCCTACGGCGGCGTGTGCGCCATTGACAACGATGACAAGCGCGTCAAAGCACTCATGCGCCTGCCAATAGACGAGGTATGGGGCATCGGGCGGCGCTATGCCAAGAAGATGCATGATCACGGCATTGCCACGGCGTGGGACTTCACTATGAAGAGCGAGGGCTGGGTCAAGCGCGAGTTCACCGTCACAGGCATCAGGACCTGGCGCGAGCTGCATGGCATAGTCTCCATTGGGCGCGAAGACAACCCCGAGAGGATGAGCCTGTGCACAAGCCGCAGTTTTGCCGGCAAAGGCATAGACGAGCTGCACGCACTCGAGGAGGCCGTGGCCGACTATGCATCTGACTCTGCTGCGCGGCTGCGCAGGCAACAGTCATCATGTTCGTCAATCACTCTATATGCGCGCACTGACAGGTTCAACCCTGGCGTGCCTTTCGACTGCATAAATGCGACAACATGCCTTGAAGTGCCAACCAGCGACACGGCTGAAATAACGAAGCATTGCCTTGCCATGCTTCGCGCACATTTCAAGGCTGGCTGCCACTACAAAAAAGCAGGGGTGACCTTGTGGAACATACAAAAGGAAACGGCGGTGCAGGCTCACCTCTTCGACGCGATAGACCGTGCCAAGCAGAAACGCATCATGCAGGCCATAGACAAGATTAACCGCGAAAACGGGAAAAATTTCATCAAACTCGGCACGCAGATGCATCATGGCGACTGCAATGTGAAATGCGAGCACCGTTCAAGATTATATACGACAAGGCTGTCGGAGGTCATTAACGTCTACGCCCGCGAAGCCTTGGCAAAGGACTGAGGAGGATAGCTGCGATGCCTCATTTCTTGACATATCCCGTAGCCCGGCCTTTCCCGGTTTTTTCTATGAATCCGCTTTCAAGCAACTCTTTCAAGGTGCGTTCTATGGTGGTCTCGCTTATGTCCGGGCAGAGTGCGGCTATGTCGGATTTGCGTACAAGGCCGAGTTTCCTGTCAAATACCCCTCTGACCCTTTCGGCTTTAGATAATTTAGGATGCCTAAGATGCCCTATGCGGTCATGGAATTCGTTGTATCCCTTCAAGACAATGCCCAGAAAGTATCTTACGAATGGAGTGTAGTCGTTTGTGTTGTCGTGCCATCCTGCTGAACTCTCCTGCAATGCCTCGTAATAGCTCTCCTTGCTCTTTTCGATGAGCATTTCCATACTGATATATTTCCCTACGGTGTATCCGCTACGGTAGAGAAGCAGCAAACTCATCAGGCGGCTCATGCGTCCGTTTCCGTCATTGAAGGGGTGGATGCACAGGAAGTCAAGGGTGAACATTGGAATTAGCAGAAGAGGGTCATGTTCTGAACGCTCCAAGGCATCGTTGAACTCCGTGCATAAGTTTTCCATCGCTTCTATGGTTTGGAAGGCAGGAACGGGAGAAAACCTTAGATATTGCTTGCCATCTTTGTCCGTCTGGGCAATTATGTTGTCAGAGTTCTTGAACTTCCCGCCAATGCTGCTGCTGAAGCTATACAAATCCCTGTGGAGTTGCAGGATGTTGTTCGTGCGCACGGGGATGTAATCATAACCGTTGTGTATTGTGTCCAACACTTCCCTATATCCCGCAATTTCCTCCTCTGAACGGTTTCTGGGTTCAGACTTTTCCTTTACTAATTCCACTATGCGTTCATCGGATGTGAATATACCCTCTATACGGTTGGATGCTTTGGTGCTTTGTATTTTGGATATGTCAAGCAGGGCAGTCAGCACATCCGCTTCCACCTCAGAATATGATTCCTGCCTGCCTTTGGCTTCATGCAAAGCTGAGAGAAGATTGACTATCTGCGGAGTCAATAAACGTGCAGGATCATCTTTATAGTCAAACAAATGCATTTTCCTAATTGTTGCGATAAAGTTAATGCACTTAGCTATATTATTTGCCTCATTTGCGGAAAATCTGCATCATTTACAGCAAAAATGGTGCAGAAGAGAATTAAACTCTTCTTCAGTATTTTTCTTGTTTCTTGTTTGTTTTCCCAGTTTATGTCATATCTTTGCTTCCGCAAAGGTTCGCTTGCCGCATCTCGCGGCGGCGATTAAAAGGGAACCGCGTGCGAATCGCGGGCAGTCCCGCTGCTGTGAGGCCCATTATTATTGGCGGAACAACTACCTTTTGCCACTGGCCGTTTACCGGCTGGGAAGGCGTTCCACCATGGGCTAAGCCAGAAGACCTGCCTTTGTTTTCATGACCACTATTCCCGAGGATGGAAACTGGTTTGTTTTTTTTATTAATAATACTTTAAATTTTTGTAGCAATTATGAGAAAATTATTGCCTTTTTTCGTATTGGCGGCTTCGTTCGCATTGGCAGGTTGTAACGGCGATGACGCTGAAGACGGTTCCGATGACGGCTCTGCCAAGACTGTGGTGATTGATTTCAACGGCCTTCTCACTGAGGCCGAGAGCGAGTTTGTCGGTCAGACCAGCAGTTTGCCCGACGCGTGGTCGTACTACTACCCCGACACTTTCTCAGATCCCGAGGGTTGGTGCGTGTTCACCCATTACGTCCCGACGTGGGGCAGTTATTTCGGTGGTGGCTTCACTTATACTAACAAGACAGACATTGAAACGGCCTCTTACACTAATTCGTCGGCTATCACCGGCACGGGTGTCAACGGCGACACCTACCTTGTTTGCAATGCTGACACATACGAGGGCAACACTTGGGTTGAGCGTTACGCTGAAATAACCTTTGCGCAGCAAGTGGCTGTCAAGTCGGCTTACTTCACCAATTCTACCTACGCTTATTTAGCCATGCGCGACGGCGGCTACAACAAGGTTTTCGGGAGCGACGATTGGTACAGCGTCACCGTTCGCGGATGGCTCGACGGAACACAGACCGGCGAGGTTGAGGTGTTCCTTGCCGAGGGCGGCGTTTTAGTAGACACTTGGGAGCTTTACGACCTGACTCCGCTTGGCACGGTTGACATGCTTGATTTCTATTTCAACTCTTCGGATGTCGGGAGCTGGGGCATGAACAACCCCGCCTATTTCTGCATGGACGGCCTGACTTTCGAGGTTGATTGATATCTTGAAGATATTCGGGGGGCGGTTCTTTGCGTTCCGCCCCTGCATAAAGGTGTGCTTTTTGAATGACAGGTTTAGCTATTTGAGTGAAAGAGCCGGAATATATTGCTTCACGCTGCCGTATGGTTGGCATGCTTTTCGCGTTAATGTCTGTTGCCGCTCTGCCGGCATTGGCTCAGGAGAGTGCCGACTCTCTGCGCGCGGTTGGCATTGACGAGGTGACGGTATCTGCCAGCCGTCAGGGGCGTGCTTTGCGTTCTGCCACTCCGTTGCAGGTGCTTGGCGCGGATGCCTTGCGTGATGCTGGCGCGTTGCAGCTCTCCGATGCGGTGAAGATGTTCAGCGGTGTTGTCGTCAAAGACTACGGCGGTATTGGCGGATTAAAAACTATATCTGTCCGCAGCCTTGGAGCGGCGCACACGGGCGTATCCTACGATGGCGTTCTGGTGTCCGATGCCCAGACGGGGCAGATAGACCTTGGCCGTTTTTCGCTTGACAATGTCGAATCAGTCAGCCTTGCCTCGGGCCAAGACGATGATATCTTCATCACTGCCCGCCAGTTTGCCTCGGCGAGCGTTCTTTCTGTCACCACGTCGCGCCCTGTTTTTATTGGCAAGGGCATCAATGTCATGTCGTCGGTCAAGGCTGGCAGTTTCGGCTTTGTAAACCCTGCTTTCAGGATTGACGGATGTCTCGGCGAGGGTTTGTCCTTGTCGGTATCAGGCGACTGGCAGCATGTCCGTGGCAACTATCCTTACCTTCAAAGCAACGGCACGGCGAGCGAGACAAAACGCCGCGAGAACTCCGATGCCAATGCCCTCCATTTTGAGGCCAACCTCTTCGGGCATTTCGCAGACGGCAGGGAGATAGAAGTGAAGGCCTATTCATATACGTCACGCCGAGGGTTGCCCACGAATATCCTTTACAACGATTTTGCAGGCCAACGCCTCTGGGATGGCAACTATTTCGTGCAGAGCCGTTACGTTCGCGATTACAATCAGCATTGGAGGTTGTCGGCCGTAGCGAAGTGGAACATAAGCAAGAACCGCTACTATGACCCGGTTTATTACAATTATGCCGGCGAAGAGGATGACCGTTACCGGCAG
>CAZWPW010000083.1:0-7584 GCA_964635525.1 uncultured Bacteroidaceae bacterium | reverse complement strand
TGTTGTCCTGGTGCGGGTGCTTGCGACGGTATTTGTCCTCTCATGAGCACTGAAATTGTCCCGTTGTTGATTTTTTCGACCATTGTGTCAAAGAGGTTCACCGATTCGAGCTTATAGATAAGCAGCGGGTCTTTGTGTTCGTAGCTGGCGTTTTGTACTGAGTGTTTTAGTTCGTCGAGTTCCCGGAGGTTTTCCATCCATGCTTCATCAATGGTGTGGAGGAGTATCCTTTTCTCGAATTCTTTTACTATTGACTTTCCTTGTGTTTCGTATGCTTCTTTGAGGTTGCAATGTATGTTGTATATTCTTTTGCCGTCGGTTATTGGTATGAGTATGTTTTCGTATACGTTGCCTTGTTCTTCGTAAACTTTTTTGATGACAGGCGTTGTTATTTGCGCCAGGTTGTCGGTTTTGCGTTTGAAGTTTGCGAGCGCTGCGTTGAAAGCGGTTTCGATCAGGTCTTCTTTGCTTTTCTTTTGGATGTCATGCTCGTTGAATGGCGGTTCCATTGCCATTATGTTGTAGAATCCGGTTTTTATTCCTTCATAGTCATTGTTTTCTATGATGTTAGCGCATCGTTCCCATATCATGTTTACGATGTCCATTCCGATTCTTTCACCCATCAGGGCGTGCCTGCGTTTTGTGTAGACTGCTGTTCTTTGCTTGTTCATCACGTCATCGTATTCGAGCAGTCTTTTGCGTATTCCGAAGTTGTTTTCTTCGACTTTCTTCTGTGCTTTTTCTATTGCTCTTGATATCATGTTGTGTTCGATCATTTCATCTTCTTGGAATCCCCATTTTTCCATCATGGTTGCTATTCTTTCTGATGCGAAGAGCCTCATTAGGTCGTCTTCGAGTGATACGAAGAAGACAGATGATCCTTTGTCGCCTTGTCGTCCTGCGCGTCCTCTGAGCTGCCTGTCGATGCGCCTTGATTCGTGCCGTTCGGTGCCTATTATAGCGAGTCCTCCTGCTTTTTTCACTTCGTCGCTTAGCCTGATGTCAGTTCCGCGTCCAGCCATGTTTGTTGCTATTGTGACTGTTTTGCTCATTCCGGCTTGCGCGACTATGTCGGCTTCTTTTTGGTGCAGTTTTGCGTTGAGCACGTTGTGGTTTATTTTGCGCAGCTGGAGCATTTTGCTTAGCGTTTCAGATATTTCGACTGATGTCGTTCCGACGAGCACGGGCCTTCCTGCGAGGTGCATTTTGACTATTTCGTTTATGACGGCCTTGTATTTTTCGCGTTTTGTTTTGTATACCCGGTCGTTCATGTCGATGCGTGCTATTGGCTTGTTTGTAGGTATGACGACGACGTCGAGTTTGTATATGTCCCAGAACTCTCTTGCTTCTGTTTCTGCTGTTCCTGTCATTCCGGCGAGTTTGTGGTACATTCTGAAGTAGTTTTGCAGCGTTATTGTTGCGAATGTTTGCGTTGCTGCTTCGACTTTGACGTTTTCTTTTGCTTCTATTGCTTGGTGGAGTCCGTCGGAGTACCTGCGTCCTTCCATGATACGTCCTGTTTGCTCGTCGACGATTTTCACTTGGCCGTCGATTACGACGTATTCGTCGTCTTTTTCGAACATGGCGTATGCTTTGAGGAGTTGGTTTATGGTGTGCACCCTTTCTGATTTGACGGCGTAGTCGGCTAGCATTTCGTCTTTTTTCTTGAGCTTGTCTTCGTCGCTTAGGCCGGTGTTTCCTTCGAGTTCAGCGAGTTGCGTTGTTATGTCTGGCAGTATGAAGAATGCCGGGTCGGCAGCGTCTTTTGATATGAAATCTATTCCTTTGTCTGTGAGGTCTACCGAGTTGAGCTTTTCGTCGATGACGAAGTACAGTTCGTCTGTTGCTTCGTGCATTCTTTTGTTATTGTTTTCCATGTATATTCCCTCGGTTTTGAGCATTCCGGCTTTTATTCCCGGTTCGCTGAGGAATTTGATTAGCGCTCTGTTTTTCGGCAGTGCTTTGTGCGATCGGAAGAGCGACAGCCATCCGGCTTCTTGTTTTTCTTTGTTGTCAGATTGTATGAGTTGTTTTGCTTCCGATAGCAGTTTTGTTGCCAGTGCCCTTTGCGTGTTGAAGAGGGTTTCGACCATTGGCTTGAACTCGTCGAACATTTGCACTTCTCCTTTTGGCACCGGCCCTGATATGATGAGCGGTGTCCTTGCGTCATCGATAAGCACAGAGTCTACTTCGTCGACTATTGCGTAGTTGTGCATTCTCTGCACGAGGTCCCGTGGGTTTGCTACCATGTTGTCGCGCAGGTAGTCGAATCCGAATTCGTTGTTTGTGCCGAAAGTTATGTCGGCAAGGTATGCTTTTCTTCTTGCTTCAGAGTTTGGTTTGTGTTTGTCAATGCAGTCGACGCTTAGCCCGTGGAATTCGTAGAGCGGCCCCATCCATTCGGAGTCGCGTTTTGAGAGGTAGTCGTTTACTGTCACCACGTGCACTCCGTTTCCTGTGAGCGCGTTGAGGAAGACGGGCAGTGTTGCGACGAGCGTTTTGCCTTCTCCTGTTGCCATTTCGGCTATTTTTCCTTTGTGCAGAACGACACCACCGAAGAGTTGCCTGTCGTAGTGCACCATGTTCCATGTTATTTCGTTGCCTCCGGCCATCCAGTGGTTCCGGTAGATTGCTTTGTCTCCTTCAATCCTGACGAAGTCTTTTGTTGCGGCGAGTTCATGGTCGAAGTTTGTTGCCGTGACGGTTATTTCTTCGTTTTCGGCGAATCGCTGTGCTGTGCTTTTGACTATTGCGAAGGCTTGCGGCAGTATTTCGTCGAGTGCTTTTTCGTATTTCTCGAGTACTTCTTTTTCGAGTTTGTCGATTTGGTTGAACACTTCTTCCCTTTCTTCGAGTTCGAGAGTTTCAACTTTTTCTTTCAATTCTTTTATTTTGTTTTCTTCTTCTGCGGCAGTGTATTTGACGAACTTTTTGAGTTCTTTTGTTTTGTCTCGGAGCTGGTCGTTAGTGAGCTTTTCGATTTCTTTGTAGGCGTCTGTTATTTTTTTCACCCAGGGTTGTATTTCTTTCATGTCCCTGGTAGACTTGTTGCCAAAGATTTTTTTCAGAACATCATTTATTCCCATGTCGTTTATTGTTGTGCTTGACGGCCGTGGCCGTTGCGTGGTTTTGTTTAGAGTTGATTAATGGTTTTTCGGCGTGTTTGCCAGTTGTGTTTCGGGTCTTTCGGTTGCAGCGTTCGGTGCTCTTATCCTGAGGTAGTAGGCGATTGTTGGCGCTACTATTGCGTTGTCGGCGGGTGTATGTATGTGTTCGTTTTTTATTCCTGCTCCCCAGAAGATTATCGGCGAGGCTATGAAGTTAGCCCTTTCGACTCTTGAGTCTGGTGATTTTTCGTCCCTTGCCGCCCATCCGGGCATTAGTTCCAAGATTATGTCCCCTGAGCGTTTATGGCAGAGTTTGTTTTTTAGCTTTCGCATGTTCGTGTCGCATGCTCCGTTGATTATGTTTTTCACGGTGTATGCGTTTGCTATTCCGTCGAATGTTTGCAGGAATGTTGTTGCGTCTTCGGCTATGTCGTCGTATTCGAGATTCTTTTCTTTTATCAGTTCACGGTTGAGGTATATTTGGTTGTTGGAGTGTCCTGTGACGTAGTTTCCTTCTCCGTGTTTGGCCATGAAGAACATGTTGAGCAGTGCTGTGCATCTTGTGATGTAGAACTCTCCTGTTGGTATTTTGTATTTTTTGAGGTCTGCGTTTTCTTTGGTTGTGTATCCTGTCGATGTTACGACGACCATTATATTGTTTTTGTTCCCGGCTTTTTTCTCTGCTGCGTTGATTATCCTTTCGAGTTGCCTGTCGAGCCTTGCATAGGTGTCTTGCACTTCGAGTGCGCATTCTATGGTGCTTTTTCCGTCGAAGTTTCCGGCGTAGAAGGTGATTGCCACCATGTCCGGCGTGCCGTCATTGCCTACCATGCCGTTAGTTATGCATGTTTCGGCCATGTTTGCTATTTCTTCGTTGACTAATGCGCTTGTGATGTATTTCTTGAATTTCTGCGACTTGAAGCTCTTGAATATGTGTTTGAATGTTTCAGTTTGCCATTCGGAGTTCAGGTAGGTGTAGTTTTTGGGGTTGAGCAGTGGTGTCCATTCCGTGTTGTCGATGTTGTGGTTCAATGATTTGGAGCCGTTGTACATTGTGGCCCAGTATGGTATTTCTTGGTAATATGTTGTCGAGCACCATTTCCCGTTTTCGCTGTTTATCCACAGTGCGCAGTTTGCGTTGCGTCCTGCTGCCATTATTGCGCTTGTTGGTTCTGCCGCGATAGTGTAGACGAGTGCTTTGCCTTGCGTGGCTATTTTCAATTCGTCGGCAATTGTCGATACCATTAGCTTTTCAGGCGATACTCTTTCGTCTGTGTAGATTCCTTTGTGGTTTTTGTCTTCGATGCAGTTTATCGTTCGTTTTTTCCCCCTGTCGAACCATTCGTAGCCTATTATCCCGTTTGTTGCCGGTATTGTTCCGGTGTTTATTGCTGCTGTTGCCGATGCCAGGTCTGGGTCGTTGAAGTTGTGGAATCCGTTGCTGTATGTTGTACCTTCTTTTATTAGCCTTTTGAATCCTCCTTCGCCGAAGAGTGGTGTGAAGCGTTCGATGTAGTCGTAGCGCAGCTGGTCAATGGTTATGTTCAGCACTATTTTCGGCGTTGTGGCGGTGTCGTTCGCCTTGCCTTCGGCCAGTGCGAGCATTGCTATTGCCGAGAGCAGTAAGAGCCTCAGTCGGTTGTCGGTTTCTTGCATTTTGTTTTCAGTGTGTAGCATGAACTTCTAATCAGCAAAGATAATGCCAAAAGCAGGATGGCATTGTTGAATTGCTGCGGAATTATGAACATTAAGGCGAAAAACATGGCGAGCGCCACCGAGTTGGCCAAATGGTATAGCGATTTTCGCCCTTTTGCTTCTTTGTATATGAATGCCGGGAGCAGGAGCAGGTGCAGCGGGTGCATGAATACCAGCATGTAGTTTGGCGATGTTGCCGGGTGTGACGAGAAGAACACCAGGAATGCGATTACCATCCCGCACAGCCCGGTGCTGCCGAAGAGGAAGATGTCGTATCCCCATAGCGTCTTGCCTGTTTTGAGTTCGGCGGCAGTGACGGCCGTTGTTATTGCCAGCAGCAATGCGAAGGCGAGCATTGGCGATGGCGGCAGGCTTTGTTCTGTTTTCGGTGAGGGGTCGGCAATCGTTTCAGGCTGTTGTGCGATTTTTGCTTTTTCCCCGTCGGGGCTTATCGCGAAGGCATTGTCGAGGTAGTCCATGTAGTACAGCGGTGCGAACATTGCTTCGCGTTCGTTGAGTGTTTTGTCGGCTTCGCTTCCTATGCATATATCCATGCCGAGCTTTGACCACTCATGTCCTTTGCAGTATTCATGTATTATTTTCCGGAAAGATGTGGTTTGCGTTTCTTTATCGTAGCCGACGTCTGTCCCTATTGCTTCTTCGATTTTGTCGCGTGCCCGCGTGGTGCAGTTGTCGTAGAAGAAGTTGTAGCGGTAAACTCTGTTGCGGGGTTTGTGGTTTTCGGCCAGCATGCTGAGCAGGTTCCACTTTTGGTTTTCGTCGAGTTCAAGTTTTTGTTCGTATATGGCCGAGCCCCGGTTATAGTATTCGGCCCAGAACCTGTCGAACGTCCCGATGTTCAGCTCATAGTCGGTTTCTCCTTTGACGAACCTCCATATAAAGTTGGGGGCGCTGAAGCTGAACGTCCCGTAGTTGAACACCAAGTCGTCTCCCGTTTCGGGGTTGTTGTATCGCAGAGCTGTATGCCCGAATAGCTCGTATATCTTGTCGCCCGGCGTGCATGTGAGCAGGCTGAAGCTGCCTGCTGCGACCATTGCCTCGGCTGCTTGGCGTGTGCCTGCTTGGGCGTTTGGCGTTGCGGTTTGCATGTTCGCCATGGCTGCCAGCATGGCCAGTGCTGCTGCTTTGAAGATTTTCATCAGATCCAAAGTCCTTGTTATATTGAACACGTTAGAATCAATTATAATATATGGCAGTGTGCAAAAGTAGGCATTTATTTTTCAAATGCCATCGCGCGTGCAGGAAGTAGTGCGGCGATGGCATGATATGTGCGCATTTGTTTGGTTACATAAATATATTTTATTTTGCAGCAAAAATCATTTTGAATTTAATCATTGACATAGGCAATACCATAGCCAAGCTTGCAGTGTTCGACGGTGCAAGCATGGTGGAAGCGGTTCATACCGACAATGCCTGCTTGACCGGGTTGCCCGCTTTCGTCGAAAAGCATGCGCCCGGTGTTTCGCAAGCCATAGTATCGTCGGTCATCGGCTTTTCGCCTGAGGTAGAGACCAAGTTGTCGTCTCTGCCTTTCGGATGCCTGAAGATGGATCATTCGACGCTCTTGCCAGTGTTTAACCTCTATGAAACGCCCGAAACTTTGGGCAACGACCGTTTGGCAGCAGTCGTTGGAGCCAATTGGATGTTCCCCGGCCGTGACATACTTGTCATTGACTCAGGCACGTGCATTACATACGACTTCATTGATTCGTCGGCCCGTTACCATGGCGGGTGCATCTCTCCTGGTATTGCTATGCGTTTCAAGGCATTGAACGCCTTCACGTCGCGTTTGCCGCTTGTTAATGGCGAGGGGCGGATGCCGTGGTGCGGCGTTGATACCGAAACGGCGATCAGGGCGGGCGTGATGCGTGGTGTGGAGCATGAGGTCAATGGTTATGTCAGCGAATATGAGCGCAGGTTTCCCGGTCTTTTGTTTTTTTTAACTGGGGGCGATTCGTTTTCTTTTGGATTACGTTCGAAAAGTGAGATATTTGCAGATAAATTTTTGGTTTTAAAAGGACTAAACAGAATATTAGAGTATAATGCGTTCCATCATTAAACCCCTATGCTTGCTGTTAGCCTCATTAGTGAGCGGCATTGCATTGCCTCAAAATGACACGCCGATATCAAGTATCAACTCCCCCTATTCAATGTATGGATTAGGTTCGCTGTCGGGCCAATACACCGGCGCGAGCCGTGCCATGGGCGGTGCCGGCTATGCCATTGTGAGCTCTTCGACGATTAACCTGAAGAACCCCGCGTCATATTCTGCTATTGATTCATTGACGATGCTGGTTGATGTCGGCGCGTCGTTTTATATGTCAAAATTAGGTGATGGTGAGTCGTCTGCCACTGCAAAGAATGCCGCTTTTGATTATGTGGCCTTGCAGTTCCGTTTGTGCAAAAACTTGGGTCTCACGGTGTCTTACCTTCCTTTTTCCAATGTTGGCTACAACTTCAGCACGAGTGAAGTTGTCGATAACAGTTTGGCATCAGACATAGACTTTGGCACAAACACCTATTCTTACACAGGCACTGGAGGCTTGCGTCAACTGATGTTAGGGCTTGGTTGGCGTGTGTTCAAGGGTTTTTCAATAGGTGCCAACGCCTCTTTCCTTCATGGTTCCATTGACAGGAGCGTGACTATTACATCGTCGAACTCGTCGGCCTACTCGTTTGACAAGACCAATACGATCGAGATAAAGGATTACAAGCTCGATTTCGGTCTCCAGTATGAGACCAAGTTTGCCCGCGAGCATTC
>CAZWPW010000082.1:0-7607 GCA_964635525.1 uncultured Bacteroidaceae bacterium | reverse complement strand
ATTCATACAAAGTCCATTCTTTGGATTAGTCCTATTTCCCTTATCTTCAGACCAATCGATAATGTGACAAGCTTCTAACAAATCTGGATGCTGAGTGCCTGATATGCAACAACAGAAATTATATGCACTCATTACGGCAGATCTGAAAAATGACTGGTTTACTCTCCGTCTAACTACAATTTCTCGCTCTTTTCCTTCGGGCAAATCATTCGTCCGTATATTGGACGAAACTTCTATTGATTGATTAGAAAACTGAGCTATCAATCTTTCACTTTCAAAAGCTAGTTTTTCCGGATTGCCATAAAATTCCTCCCAAACAATTTGTTCCATTTTTGCTCCGTGCACAAGGCCAATTATGCCCTTTTCTCTTAAATCGGGATCTAAGCGTCCAATGTTGCCAATCTTCATATTCAATGCACTCGGAGTCCTGCCAAGGATTTTTGCATACTTTACAACTGTCGGATGTGTTTTACTGCTATTTTTAAAAGGTATTTTACAGTATATATTGAACGCAACGATAGTTTCTTCTCTACTCCATTGATCCATATCCTAATACATTAATAGCATATTTATGGCGTTGTTCTTCGATGCTGTCTGCCAACGATTCAGGTGTCAGCAAATACGTTTCAAATATAGAAAGAAAAGTGCTTAATTTAAAAGATGCCGTTTGCCCGTGCATCCGATACCGTTTATACTTCTCCTGCCATCGCATTCGCCTCACCCTTGGGAAATATCCCGTCAAATAGTTATATTTGCTGTGGCATCCCCGCCCTGCTCAAGTGTTACGCAGGCGTGTGCGGGCGGTGAATCAAAACAGATCAAATCGGAATTTTATGGGAAAAAGTTTGAAAGGAACAAGGACGGAGAAGAACCTCCTGTGTTCATTCGCAGGCGAATCGCAAGCGCGCATGCGCTACACGTATTTTGCAAGCGTGGCAAAGAAAGAGGGTTATGAACAGATTGCTGCCATTTTCCTCGAAACGGCAGAACAGGAGAAAGAACACGCCAAGCGCATGTTCAAATGGCTCGAAGGAGGAAAAGTGGAAATCACGGCCTCATACCCGGCCGGAGTGATAGGCTCCACGCTCGACAACCTCAAGGCTGCAGCAGAAGGCGAAAATGAGGAATGGACTACCGATTACCCGCATTTTGCGGATGTGGCCCAGGAAGAGGGATTCCCTGAAATAGCGGCCATGTACCGGAACATATCCATAGCTGAGAAGGCACACGAGGAGCGATACCTCGCCTTGGCTGCGAACATTGAGGCAGAAAGAGTCTTCGCCAAAGATGAAGAGGTGGTTTGGCAATGCCGCAACTGCGGGTTCATATTCGAAGGCAAGCAAGCGCCCAAGCTCTGCCCGGCATGCCTGCACCCGCAAGCATATTTTGAAGTGAAGAAGGAAAACTGGTAAACATCGCTGACTGAAAAGCCCGAGACACGCCTTATAAGTGTAGAAAACCAGAAGGGAATCCTGAAAGCTGACTCCGTGAGGGGCTTCCGGGCATCCCCTCTGGTTTTTTGGGCAAAAAAGTGCCGGTGTTGCCTGGATCTTCAGTTTTTCTGCTCCCAGAGGCGGTGTTCTGTTTTCCTTTTTTTCCTCCTCCTATCCTCCCGGAACCCCCTTCAGAAGGCTCTGTGAGGCCATTTGCTTCCGACCTGTTGCCACCGCACCGCCTGCCGGCAGGCGGTTTTCTTTAGAAAAAGAACACTTTTTGCAAGGTTTTTCAGATATTGTAGTATATTCGCCATAATGTGTGTTTTATCTTTGATACCCTTCACTCCGACAAATCACATTATTTAATTTAAACAATATAGAGATTATGGATTCACAGAAAGTAGATGCCTTTGTAATGGCGACCAACAAGTTTTTTCACGATTATCAGATTGGTGCCATCCGCGAAATGCTTTTGGCTGCTGACGATAGCAAGTGGCCCATGATTCAGACCCTACAGTTCAAAGACCCTACTATTGCGCTGATTGTTTCGCTCATCGGCGGCAGTCTGGGCATCGACCGTTTCCTCATCGGCCACATGGGGCTGGGCGTGTGCAAGCTCATCACCTGCGGCGGTTGCGGTATATGGACCATTGTAGACTGGTTCCTCATCATGGGTGCCACGCGCGACTGTAACATGCGCAAGCTCCAGGCGTTGCTCTAAGCCTGTGGGTATATGACCCTTCGCGGCTTTTACACCCTTGCTGCGGCCGGCTGCCTGTGCGGCTGGCTGTGGACAGTCGGGTCGGTGGCCTATGCGGGGCAGGGCGTGTGGAAAGGGTGTCTGTTCAAGATGCTGTTGCACGTGCCCTGCCCTTCGTGTGGGGCTACGCGAGCCGTTATGGCCGTGTTCAGGGGCGATGTGACGGGAGCTTTCTGCCTCAATCCGCTGGGACTGCTGCTAGCCGCCGTGCTGATGCTGCTGCCTGTGTGGTTGCTGGCCGACCTGTTGCGCTGCCGTGCCACGCTCTACCGGCTCTTTCTGCGCATGGACACCTTGCTTCAGCACCGCCGCGCCTTTGTGGTCTTTGCCTGTGCCGTGCTTGTCAACTGGGTCTGGATAGTCTTCCACCAGTAACCAGCCGTCCGCAGGGTTAATATTCTTCATTTCTCATTCTTTATTCTTCATTCCTTCAGCATGGATACTCCTCGCGAACACGAAATGGAGTCGGCCGCCAACAGTTATCTCATGTCGCTGCTGGCTGCTATGGTAGGACTTCCATTTCCCATCATCAACCTGGTGGCAACGGTCATTTTCTACTTGGCCAACCGCCGCAATACCTACTTTGTGCGTTGGCACAGCACGCAGGCACTGTTGTCGCAATTGCCTTTGTTCTGTACCAACTCGGTGCTGTTTTGGTGGTCGGTGCGCGTCCTAGTGGGCTGGACACCCCTTTCGTCCTTTTACTTTGCTTATCTGTTTACGGTGGTGCTTTTCAATGTCATCGACTATGTGGCCACCATCCACACCATGATAGCCGTGCGCCGTGGCCGTCAGGTTGAATGGTATGTGTACGGCGCACTTACCCATATACTTTGTAAGCCATGATACAGAAAGTCATACGTCAGTTGCTGGTGTCGTTGCTGGTCTTTGCGGCCGCGCTGTTTGCTTTTTCGCGGGTAGACTGGATGGAGCTGTTCGGCCTGCACCGCAGCATCATCGAAGAGAAGCTGGGAGATGTCTATTGGGAACTGTTCTCCCAGTCTGAAACCTTTATCGACGACGAGGCTCTCACCGCGCCGCTCGATTCGATGCTTTCCACCCTCTGCCGGGCCAACGGCATGGAGCGCGGCAAGGTGTCGCTCCATCTGGTGAAGTGCGACGAGGTAAACGCCTATGCCTGTCCGGGCAACTATCTGGTGGTGTACACCGCTCTTATCGATTCGTGCCGCAATGCCGAAGAGTTGTGCGGCGTGCTGGCACACGAACTGGCACACATTGAGCGCGGACACGTGATGCAAAAGCTGATAAAGGAAATGGGAATAGCCGCCCTATCCACTATGTTGGGCGGAAATGGCGGTACCGAGGCACTGGTCGAAGTGATGCGTATCCTTTCGTCGACCGCCTACGACCGCACCCTCGAGAGCGAGGCCGACAGTCTGGCCGTGGACTATCTGTTGCGCGCCGATGTCAATCCGCGGCCCTTCGGCGAGTTCCTGTCGCGTCTGGCCGAGGAAGAAAAGCTGCCTTCGCTGACCGAGTGGATAAGCACCCATCCCGACAGCAAGAAACGGGGCCGGCTTATTTTCGACCGCGCCGATCGTGAGACTGCTGAACGCACCTTTGTCCGCCTTATGCCAGCCGGCGAGTGGGATGCCTACCGCCAGGCTGTGAACGAAAAAAAGGAGGAACATTAGGCTTTTAACTTACCGTATCGCCTCCTTTCCCAAAGTTACAGAAAAATAAGGAGTACCGCTGTACTCCAACCTTTGTTAACCTGCCTTTACCTGAAATAATTTGACACTTTTGGGCACAAGCTTTAATGAAACAAAAAACAATTACAAGTATGGAGTACGTACACGATGCTACGACAGGAAAGTATCGTTATAAACATGAGTGTGGACAAGGTTGTGGAACCAGCCCGTACTATTGTGACAATACAGATGACACTGCCTCAAAATAAGCAGACCATCACCAGAACCATGCTGATGAAACGGCATCAACGTATCGCACCATTATTTGAAGATGATTTTTGGGTGACACGTTGACGAAGTCAGGAAAACGAACTTCTGACAGTTGCCAGTTCATGAACCGCCATCGGGAAAGCCTAGTTGAGTTGGCTTCCCGGCGGCGGTTCTTTTGCTTTGGGTTGAGGCTCAAGCAAGAGGATTCCAGCCTTGCGCCTTGAGTTCCATTTCGTTGCCGTCGCGTGTGATGAGCGCCATGCCCAATTCGGGCTTGGTGATATGCCCGATCATCTTGACACCCTCGATGCCCCCTACCCTCTCGTGTTCGCTTAACGGAACGGTGAAGAGCAATTCATAATCCTCGCCTCCGTTGAGCGCGCAAGTGGTAAGGTTCATGTTGAACTCCTCGGCCATGACTGCCGTCTGGTAGTCGATGGGGATATGCTCCTCGAAGATCCTGCACCCCGTTCCGCTTTGCTTGCAGATGTGCTAGAGTTCCGACGATAGCCCATCTGAGATGTCGATCATTGACGTTGGCTTGACGTTTGCCTTTCGCAGCGCCTCGACTATGTCACGCCTCGCCACGGGGCGCAACTGGCGTTCGAGGATGTATTCCTTTCCTGCAAAATCAGGTTGCACACCGTTGTTTCCGCTGAGTGCCGCCTTTTCGCGTTCGAGCAGTTGCAGGCCCATGTAAGCCGCGCCGAGGTCGCCGCTGACGCAAATCAAGTCGGTTTCCTTGGCACCGTTGCGGTATACTATTTCGCCGCCGGGAGCATCGCCTATGCACGTTATGCTTATTGCCAGCCCCGTGAGCGACGAGGTCGTGTCGCCTCCGACGATGTCCACGCCGTGGTCCTCGCAGGCGAGCCGGATGCCGGCGTAGAGTTCTTCAATGTCCTCGATGCAAAAGCGTTTGGATATGCCTAACGACACGGTTATTTGCCTCGGTGTGCCGTTCATGGCGTATATGTCAGAGAAATTCACCATGGCAGCCTTGTAGCCAAGATGCTTCAGGGGGGTATAAGTCAGGTCGAAATGTATACCCTCAAGCAGCATGTCGGTCGTAACAAGGGTTTCATTCCCTTGCATGCTTATCACTGCCGCGTCATCGCCTATGCCGTGTTTCGTTGACTCGTTGAACCGCCCCAAGCCCTTAGTGATATGTTCTATCAAGCCGAACTCACCGAGGGTAGAAATCTCAGTCCGTTTCCTTTCATTCATCTGTTTACGTTGTTTTTGTGATCCTGTCACAACCCTTTGACCAGCTCGCGCATTATCGCCGCCATCTTGGGCTGGGCGGCATCGGCAGCCTTCTGCACGTCGTCGTGCGTCACTGTGGTGATCTTGCCTTCAACTCCGAGGTCGGTGATTACCGATATGCCGAATACCTTCATCCCGCAGTGCCGGGCGACGATGACCTCAGGCACTGTCGACATGCCGACGGCATCGGCTCCTAACATGCGGAACATCCTGTACTCAGCAGGGGTTTCGAAGGCAGGCCCTTGCGTGCCTACGTAAACGCCCTCGCGCACGCATATCCCTAACTCCTTGGCCGCTTGCTTGGCCTTGGCTATGAGTTCTTTCGAGTAGGCTTCGCTCATGTCTGGGAAACGCGGACCGTAACCGATGTTCCTACCCCTTAGCGGACTGTCGGGGAAGAAGTTGATGTGGTCAGTGATAATCATCAGGTCGCCAACTTCGAACTCCGGGTTCATGCCCCCGCTGGCATTCGAGACGAACAGGTTGGCGACACCTAAGGCTTTCATCACCCTAACGGGGAAGGTCACCTCCTCCATTGAATAGCCCTCGTAGTAGTGGAAACGCCCCTGCATCCCCATCACGTCCTTGCCGGCGAGCTTGCCGAAGATGAGCTTGCCTTTATGCCCCTCGACGGTCGTAGTTGGGAAGTTGGGTATATCACTGTAAGGTATTTCCTCGCGGGTCTCTATCTCATCGGCTAACTTTCCTAACCCCGTGCCGAGGATTATAGCCGTCGAAGGCAAGCATGGTGCAGCAGACTTGATGAAATCCGCCGCCTCAGATATATTTTTTAATGTATTTTCTGACATGGTTTATTATTGTCTTGTCAAACATCTCTTGCTGCTTGAGCATGAACTCTACTTTAATAGGCATAACGTACAGGCTCTCCTTGATCGCATCCAAGGCATCCCCCAAAGTATTCAGCCTTGTAGCATCTTTTTCGGTGGTTATTATGAGCTTGTTGCCGCCATCGATGCTGTTGAACCTCTTGGCTATGTTGCCGATGTCGCGGCGAGTGAAACGGTAGTGGTCGGCATATTCCATCTCATGCACCAAGCATCCTTTTTTCAATAGATAGTCCTTCAGGGGCGACGGGTTGGCTATGCCCGTGACGAGAAGCACTTGCGTCGACTTGCCGATCTCTGGCACGCCCGCCGCTGGGCTGTTGCCGTCGATGCCTTGCAAGCTGCCGTAGCTGACCTTGGTGAAGAATATGTTCTGGTAGGGGAAAGGATTCAGGCCTTTGATCACGACCCTGTAGTCTATAGGGGTCATGGATACTGGGCATTTAGTGACAACAATCAAGTCGGCACGATGCTTCTCAATAGCACTTTCCCTGAGGCGACCCGCAGGGAGGAGAATATCGTCGGTGAACAGTCGCGAATAACTTGTCAGCAGCACCGTCAGGCTTGGCTTGATGTAGCGGTGCTGGTAAGCATCGTCAAGCACTATGGCTTCGGGCGGGTCATCAGAGGCAAGCAGCGTTTCTATCCCTCTGCGGCGATTGGCATCAACTGCAACAATGATACTGTCGCCGAACTTGTCCTTCATCTGCTTGGGCTCATCGCCTATGTCATTGGCCGTCGACGTGTCGGCGGCCATGACGAAACCTTTCGTCTTCCTGCCGTAGCCCCGGCTGAGCACCGCCACGCGGTATTTATCCTTTAGCAATCCTACGACATGCTCGGCAAAAGGAGTCTTGCCCGTCCCTCCTACGGCGAGATTGCCGATGCAGATGACGGGCAAGTCGTATGATTTCGATTCAAGCACGTCCCAGTCAAACAACTTGTTGCGCAGATGCACGGCCATGCCGTAGATTATCGAGAACGGCAACAGAAGGTAGTTTATCTCAAACGGCTTCCTTTGCATTTATCTTCCTGTTCAGTTTATAGTCAACCAGAAAGGCATCCTGGCCTGCAGCGGATGGCTTTCTTCTAAGTCCGAGAGCCATTCAAGCCCTTCGACAGCCTGCTTGATGCTTTCGGGCGCTTCAATGCTCATTAAATTCCCCGGCAATGCCTCCATCAGAGACTCAAGCATCGTGGGCTTCGCCGGGCGGCTCACTATAGTGCACTTATCTATCCCGGCAAGTTCCTTGGCCTTTGCAATGGCATCGTCAATGCCCCCGAGTTCATCTACCAGCCCGAGTTCTTTGGCCGTAACTCCCGACCAAACGCGCCCGCCAGCAATGGCTTTGATGCCATCAACCGTCATATCCCGACC
>CAZWPW010000081.1:0-7612 GCA_964635525.1 uncultured Bacteroidaceae bacterium | reverse complement strand
CACCCAGCGCCGACCAGAACCCTCATACAAAACATCCACTTGGCAGATGACTGCGAGTGCTTTTAACCCTCTCTGTTTGTTTTGCTGATTTTCACACGTTTGGGAGTTGTGTGGTTTCAGCTGGGAGTGGAAACATCAAAATATCTTGAGAGGAGCTCGGCCAGAGCTCTGCTGGGAGGCTGTCCTGCGTCTGCTCCAAACCTGTGGGGATTCAGAGGTGCGGGGTGGGATTGCAGACCACGTGTGTCTGAGTTTTATCCTCTGAGCAGCACTCTGTTGCTCAGGAAGACGAATATCAGCTCGTTTGCCGGGTCTACCCAGACGCATGTCCCGGTGAAGCCTGTATGCCCGTAGACTCCGCCGGGGGTCTTCGGCGAGCATGGGCTTTTCTTGTTGTCGCCTTCGACGGAGCGGTCGAAGCCCAATCCCCGTCGGCTTATATCCGATTTTGCGGTGGTGAAGAGGCGGCATGTCGCTGGTGTGAAGTATATTTTTCCGCCTATTGTTCCCCCGTTGAGTATCATCTGGTAGAGCCTTGCCACGTCTTCGGCGTTCGAGAAGAGTCCGGCATTGCCTGACACGCCTCCGAAGAATGCCGCCGATGCGTCATGTACGTAGCCTTGCAGCCTTCCGCGGTGGAGGAAGTCGTCGGGGTCGGTCGGGACGATCTTGCTTTGCGGGTATCTGCTTACGGGGTTGAAGAAAGTTCGGGTCAACCCCATTGGCGCGTAAAACTCGCGTTCGAGGTACGTGTTGAGGGGTTCTCCGGTTATTGTTTCGACGATTTCCTTCAAAATAATGAACCCTACGCAGCTGTAGGCATATTTTCGCGTTTTCAGGTCTGCCTCTGCTATCATCTCGAATGCCTTGGCGCGGTATGCGTTGTTGGTGAACATTCCGTCGGATACTTGCCAGCGGTAGTCGGCGTTGTATTGCGGCCCGACGTATGCGGCATCGTAGCTGAAGTTAGCCGGGACGTAGGTGTTGCGCCCCACGAGCCTTGTGTGCTCTGCGTCGCGGTGGTAGGCATAGAACGGCGGTGTGAATGTTGCCGAGTCGATGGCGGCTGCGAAGAACGACAACGATGGCGGTAGCCCTGATTCGTGGTAGAGCAGGTCGCGGATGGTGATGTTTTCCTTGTCGGTTCCGCGCAGCCAAGGCAGGAAGTCGCTTGCGCGGTCGTCGAGTTTGAGTTTCCACTGCTCGTACAAGCGCATGACGGCCAGTAGCGTTGCCGATGTTTTCGTCAACGATGCCAGGTCGTATATGTCGTCATGCCGCACGAGGCGGCTGTTGCCGTATTCGTGTGTTCCGAAACATTTGTTGTAGACGGGCGCACCCTTTCTCATGACGATTATCTGGCATCCCGAGTATGCTTTTTCGTTTATGCCCCACGTTGCTATAGAGTCAATCCTTTCAAGCGTTTGCGGGGACATGCCGTAGTTGGCAGGGTCGGCTTGTTTGGGCTTGGTGTCGGGTTCGATTGTTATTCCCGCCCCGGCCCGCGCTACTCCGGTTATTGACATTGAGAGTTTTCCGTCGGCTCTTTCGAGTCCGCATACTGCCCTTGCAGCATGTTGCTGGACGTAATCGGCTCCGGCGTTTGCCAGTACCATCGATGAGGATGCGGGCGCGAGTTCCTTCCATTTGGCGACATCTTTTCTTGGGATGAAGAACACGAATACCTTAGATGCCGCCGGGAGTTGCGCTGCTGCTTTGGCGAGCCATTCCGGTGTCGATGCCGACACGGGGATAATCACTGTAGCATAGGTTTTTAACTCATCTATTTTCGAGTTGAACGAGGCCATAGATGTGAAATCATAGCATTGTGCGTTGGCTATGGCGGCTATTTCGTTGGTGAAGGTGCGGGTTGCATTGTCGAATGTTGCAACTGCTATCTTTTGTCCTTGCCTCATTACCGGCAGCCGGGCATAGTTGTCGCTTGCCACAGTCAACGATGCTTTGGTGAGGCGTTGCGTCAATTCTTCGAAACCGGCGCCTGCTATTTTCTCGTAGAGGCCTTCCGGATTTATTTCCTTCTTGTCGTGCAGCCTCATGAGGTATTTGAATGCGAGCACTTTGCGGCATTTGTCGTCTATTTCCCGCGCAAAATCCGGGTCGTTCTTAGCTTCTTGCACGACGGCATCTAATTGCGGCTTGACGGGCATCGGTGCAAGGACTATGTCGTTTCCTGCCTTGAGAGCTTTCAGGCAGACGTTTTTGAAGCCGTCGACGCCTTTCATTGCCAATGCGTCGGTGAAGACGAGCCATTTGAATCCCATCTGCGTTCGCAGTATGTCAATGACTTTTTTCGAGAGCGACGAGGGCAGCCCGGCGGTAGAGTCGATAGCCGGCACTGATATATGTCCTACCATTACTCCGTGCAAGTCAGATTCGACGTAGTGCTTGAATGGTTCGAGTTCGATATCTTCAAGCCTCTGCCATCCATGTGCCAGCACGGGGAGTGTTTTGTGCGAATCGGTTGACGTGTCGCCATGCCCCGGGAAGTGCTTTGCCACCGACAACACCCCGGTGCTTTCGAGGCCTTTTGAGAACTCTATGACCTTTGCTGTGACGTTGGCCGTTGTTTCTCCGAAGGAGCGTGTGCCTATGACGGGATTGGCGGGGTTGGTGTTGACGTCGGCGACGGGCGCGAAATCGACGTCAATGCCCATTGCTTTGCATTGGCGGCCTACTTCGATGCCGAATTCCCTTATCAGGCTGTTGTCGGATATGCATCCGAGTATGTCGTTGCGCGGGAATGGCGGCAGCGTCTTTATCCTCATTGCCAGTCCCCATTCTCCGTCAACAGCTATCATCATGGGTGTTTCTGCCAGCCGTATGACCATGTTGTTCATCGCCAAGTGTTCATCGAGCGTTCCTCCCGAGAAGAATATCCCTCCGAGCTTCATGCCTTCGATATATCCCCTTACGGCTTTTTTGTTGTCGTCGGTCAGCTTTGGCGATGCGTTTACCATGAACAGTTGCGCTATCCTTTCGCGTTGCGATAGTGTGTTCATGACTGAATCGGCCCAGTGCAGTGCTGCGCGGTAGTTCATCGGCGAGGTGTCGATAGCCTGCCCCCGCATGTTTGTGGTTGCCAGGAGCAGGATTAGCGGCATCGCCGCTTTGAACAAGGTTGTTTTCATTATGCTATTTCTTTTTAAGTTTCAAATCGATGCGCCCCATGTATGCCCCGTCCCTTCCTGCTTGCATTACTGGCACTTGCCTTCCCTCGGCATTGGTGATTAGTTCGGGCTGGTGCATGAGCGTGTGCGTATGCCCTCCAAGCACGAGGTCTATGCTTCGCGTGCGTGCCACGAGTTCACGGTCGGAGTATGCAGCTGCGGTTTCGCGTTCCATTCCAAGGTGCGACAGGCAGATTACTATGTCGCAACGTTTCCGGGTTTTGAGGTAGTGCGCCGTGCGTTCGGCTATGCCGTAAGGCGGGACGAACTTCATGCCATCGTAGTTCTTTTCTTGCACCAGTCCTTCGAGGCATGCCCCTATGCCTATGATGCCTATCCTCAATCCTGCTTTCTTTATTATATTGTATGGTTTGACCAATTTGCGCAGTTGCGTGCGTGAGAAGTCATAATTCGTGCATACGAACGGGAAGGCGGCTTGCTCTGCGAGTTGCTTCAGGTTGTCAAGCCCGAGGTCGAACTCATGGTTGCCAAGCGTTGCCGCGTCGTATCGCATGGCGTTCATCACCTGTATCTCTGCCTGTCCTTTGAAGAAGGCGTAAAAAGGTGTCCCTTGAGAGAAATCCCCGCAGTCGAAAAGCAGCACGTTTTTCTGTTCTTGGCGCACTTGTCTGACGTATGCGTCCCGACGGCTGGCTCCTCCCATGCCTGCATTCTCTTGCCGGGCATCTGCTATGGGTTCGATGCGGCTGTGTGTGTCGTTGGTGTGTATGACGGTCAGCACCGTTTCCTGCGCCAATAGCTGCCCGGCAGCGGGTGCCAAGCAAAGCAGCAATAGCAGAAGAGACTTTCGTATGTATCGGATAATGCAGCCCATCGCAAGCTTTATAGTTTCATTTGACGATTATGCGCCTGTCTGTTTTAGGTTCCAGCGGCTTGCCTGCGGCGTGCAGTTGCCTGACATGGTTGATGAATATGTCCCTGAACAGTGTCCCGGCTGAGTAGAAGAGTGTCTTTGACTTCCTGAATGCTTCCATTCCTCCGTTGCCTTCGGCAAGGTAATCTATTGTGGCTATGGTGTAGACTTTATGCTTGTCTATTTCCTCTCCTGCCAGCCATGCCCCGAGCAGCTTTCCGTCAGGAGTGATTTCCAAACGCACCTCGGAGCTTAGCCCTGCGCCTCCGCGTTGGGCTATTTGCGTGAAAAGCTCCATGACCGCATCACCGCCCAGTTCGGCAATGCAAAGCGTATTCATGAATGGAAGCACCTCGAAGGCGGTTCCTACCGTCAAGGCTCCGGCCGGCACGTCGCTGCGCAGTCCTCCGACGTTAAGCACTGCGAAGTCGATGGCGGCGAAGCGTGAGGCCTCGCCAACCAACAGGTCCGACAAGGTGTTAGCAAGGATATTGTAGTCGCGACTGGCACTGCGCTCCATTAGTGCGGACGAATAGCCTATTACGGGCGACATTTCGGCTGATATCTGTTCCTTATAAGCCTCAACCATGGTGGTTACTGCGCTGGCGGCAGGGAAGTCAAACGATGAATCCATTGCCACGCTTCTGCCTTCAACGCTTGCGATTTCATAGCCCGCACGGCACGAACACAGCAGCATGGCTGAAGCGATGGCAAGAGCCGAAATATTCCTGAACACTCCTTGATGTTTTTCTGTCAAAGCAAAGCTACTTAATATGCAATGACCCCACAAATTATTGTGACATTTTTCCACTGCGTGATATATGCGCATAGGAGCATGAGGTGAAAAATCGCACGGTGTTACTTTAACATTTTGACATATCATTTTTTTGTCTTTACTTTGCATCGCTTTTGCGCAACCTCTGCCTAAGGAGTCCAAAAGCGTTAGCGGCACGTTGCGCAGTAACCACATAAAATACATTTATTATGGCAACGGACTTGATTAAAATTGCAGAAGAGGCATTCGCCACCACGCAGCCACTGCCCGTGTTCAAGGCAGGCGACACCGTTACTGTGGCTTATCGCATCAAGGAGGGCAACAAGGAGCGTGTACAGGCTTTCCGGGGCGTGGTGATTAAGATTTGCGGCCACGGCATGAAGAAGCGTTTCACCGTGCGCAAGATTTCAGAGGGCATCGGCGTTGAAAGGATATTCCCGATGGATTCGCCTTTCATCGAAAAAGTAGAAGTGAACAAGATCGGAAAGGTCAGGAGGGCAAAGCTCTACTACCTCCGCAAGCTCACCGGAAAGAAAGCCCGCATCAAAGAGAAAAGAGTCATCAATACTGCCAAGGCATAACGGCAGAAGCACCAATACACCAACGAGGGCTGGAAGTTCAACACTCCAGCCCTCGTTTTTTTCGGCTTTGGACAATGCTTCGATGGGATGATTAACGGGTGGGCTGCCAGTCACTTTATCTGCCTGGCGAAGGTGCAACGCCTCTTGTGCAAGTGGTTTTCAAAGTAGGACCATTGCGCTTGCACTTTCTTGTTTATGAGCAGTTCGGGGTTGGTTTCGGCGTATATGACACCCTTGCGCTGGTATACAGGTATCAAATCGGAGAACAACAGGGCGTTGACGCCTTTGTTCTGGTATTCGGGGTGCACGGCGACGAGCAGCAGGTCGATGATTTTCGGTTTGCCGATGAACAAGGCTTTGAGCAGGTACCACCATCCGAAGGGGAACAATCGTCCTTTTGCTTTCTGCAGAGCCGCCGACAATGAGGGCATTGACAAGCCCGCGCCTACGAGTTCGCCGTCGTTGTCGGTGATGAGCGCAACCATGTCGAGGTCTATGAAGGGGAGGTAAGTCTTTATGTAGAGGTCTATCTGCTTAGGGGTGAGTTGGGAGAAGCCGTAGAGGTCCTTGTAGGCTATGTTTATCAATTCGAAAATCTTATGCCCGTAATCGTTTACCAGCTGTTTCGATGATTTGTATTTTTTGACTTGCAGGCCATATTTCGCCTTGACTATTTCGGTTATCCTCTTGTACTTTTCGGGCATTTCTTCCGGCACGAAGACTTTGAATTCGACCCATTCGGCATCTGTTTCAAATCCCATGCGCTCGAAGTGGGTCTTGTAGTAGGGGTAATTGTATATGGTCGACATTGTGCCGAGCTGGTCGAAGCCTTCGGTCAGTACGCCTTCGGGGTCAAAATCGGTAAAGCCCAAGGGTCCTACCACTTCCGTCATACCCCGCTCCCTGCCCCAGTTTTCCACGGCATCTATCAAGGCTGTTGAGACTTCGAAGTCGTCAATGAAATCTATCCACCCGAAGCGAACGCTCTTGGTCCCCCATTTGTCGTTGGCATGGTTGTTGATTATGGCAACGACGCGCCCTGCCACGGCATTGTCTTTGAAGGCGAGGAAACATTGGGCTTGGCAGAATTCGAATGCGGGGTTCTTGCTTTCCGACAAGGTAACGAGCATGTCTTGGGTTAGCTCAGGCACTGAATAGGGGTTACCTTTGTATAGTTCGTAGTTGAACCTGATGAATTTGCGCAATTCGCTCCGTGTGGTGACTTTTCTGATTTCTACTGACATAATCTTCTGCCTTTATGGTGAATGGGGACATTCCGCTTGCTGCTATGGCGGATGCGCCCTCTGTTTTTTGTAATCAAATCTTCGCAAATTTATGCTAAAAAGTCCAATCCTTCAATATAAAGGATGACAAACGGCATATAGGACAGCAGGACACGGCGCAACGTGGGATTATTTTGGGTATATTCGCCGGCGCGAAAAACAAGTATGAAGATGCTGGCACCTTTTCTTGACATAAACGAAACAGAGGCCGGCTGCGACGAGGCCGGGCGCGGCTGCCTTTGCGGCCCGGTGTTTGCGGCGGCTGTCATATTGCCCCGCGATTTCAGCAACGATATGCTTGACGACTCCAAACGGCTGACGGCCAAACAACGGCACACGCTCAGGGAGGTGATTGAAAACGATGCCGTTGCTTTCGCCGTGGCGACGGCATCAAATGAGGAAATAGACCGGATGAACATCCTCAACGCATCAATCCTTGCGATGCACCGCGCCTTGGACATGCTAAGGACGAGGCCGACATCAATTCTCGTCGACGGCAACCGGTTCAAGCCCTACAAGGGCATCAAGCACACTACGATAGTCAAGGGCGATTCAAAATATGCCTCGATAGCTGCCGCATCGGTGCTTGCCAAGACCTACAGGGACGAGTTCATGGACGAGTTGGACAGGGAGTTCCCCCAATACGGTTGGAAGAAGAACAAAGGCTACCCTACCAAGAGCCACAGGGAGGCTATTTTAAAGCATGGGACGACAATCCATCACAGACTGACGTTCAATCTTCCGAATGGTATCCCTCCAATTTTTCTACTCGAGCCAGAATGCGGCTGATGTTTTCCTCGATCTTGTAGATATCCCTCATGATGTTGTTATAACATTCAACGTTCCGTTCAATCATCCCGGAAATCATCTTTTCAAACGTAGGGGGCAGGACGAGGACGCTCTTGTTGGAT
>CAZWPW010000080.1:0-7618 GCA_964635525.1 uncultured Bacteroidaceae bacterium | reverse complement strand
GAAAGTCTTTGTTTCGGGTGATGTCCTCAATATTGCTTACGGCGAAGGCTATGACAAGGCTGATGTTTACAACTTGTCTGGAGTGAAAGTGGCAAGCTACACTCTCTCAGGAGTAGGAAGCTACACGGCATCTGTTTCGAATTTGAGCAGCGGTGTTTACGTAGTCGTTTTGTCAGGTGAAAAGACAGCATCTGCGAAAGTCGTTAAGTGAACACTCTTTAGTCAATAGAAAAAATGCAGGGGTGCCGCCAATTTTGGCGGCACTTTTCTTTTCTTATATATGCCATTCCATTATGCCCGATTGTCTTTTTATCACCTGTTTTGTCGGTTATTAGTTTTTTTTGAGTTAAAAACACTCGAACATATTTCTATTTTCATATTTAAGGTTATTTTTGCAAACAAAGGATAGTGTTTAGTTACTTTTGGAACAAGGAATTATTTTAAAAAAACGAAAGAAATGGGCTGTTTTAAACATTCAATGTTTGCTTTAAGGATTCGAAAGTATTAAATAATTATTAATATTATGTATAAATAAATATGGATATGAATTTATTTTATTGTCATGACCTGATGGGTTTATTGAAGTGGAAGAGCCGATGCCTGTTTTTTGTAGCAGTTCTCTTGGCTGCTCCACTGTTTTCTTTTGCTGCTGTTTCAGCACCGGCTGATGTGGCGGTAGTCAAGCAAACCGATAAACGTACCGTGTCTGGAGTAGTAAGGGACAGCAAGGGAGAAGCCTTGATAGGCGTGAGCGTCGTATTGAAAGGAACGGCGACAGGGACAATCACCGGGATTGATGGCGATTTCGTGCTCGAAGTTCCGCAGTCGGGGGTTTTGGAATTCTCCTACATCGGCTACAAAACGGTTGAAGTAGGGTTGACTTCAAAGAGTTCCTATGAGATTGTCATGTCTGAAGACAATGAGATTCTCAGCGAGGTAGTCGTAACGGCCATGGGTATTGAGCGCAAGGCTGCATCGTTGACTTACGCAACGCAGACTGTCCAAGGCACCGAGTTGACTCGCGCACGTGACGTGAACTTCGTCAATGCCCTCCAAGGAAAGTCAGCTGGCTTGGTCATCACGCCCAACTCGTCGGGTGCCGGAGGCGGAGCGTCAAAGATTCTCCTGCGTGGACAAAGTTCAATGATTGGAAACAACCAGCCATTGATAGTCCTTGACGGTATACCATTGGCGAACGGAATGCAAGACCAAGTATCTTCCGGAAGCCTCATGTACGGTGGTTCGACAGATGGCGGTGACCTGCTCTCAACCATCAATCCCGATGACATTGCAAGCATGACCATATTGAAAGGCGCAAATGCCGCAGCTCTCTATGGCTCTGCAGCGAACAACGGTGTCATCGTCATAACGACAAAGGGCGGCCGCCAAGGCAACTTGAGGGTTGATGTTTCATCGAACACCACATTTGAGCGCGCCATAATGTTGCCAGAATTGCAAACCACATTCGGAGGCCAAATCAACGGCTACAACAGCGTGACCTACGATGGCTGGGGACCGGCGCTCTCTTCGATAACGGCTGAAGAAATGTCGCGCTTCCCATATTTGACCAACGATTCAAGCTATGACAAGCTGAGCGACTTCTACGGTACTGGAATGACCTTTACCAACAGCGTGGCGTTGAGCGGCGGAACAGAGAAAATGACAACCTATTTCTCATACGCCAACACTACCCAGCGCGGTATCTTTGAACAGAACAAGTTCAAGAGGCACAGCTTGATGTTCAAGCAAAACTACCACTTGTTCAACAACAAACTGCATTTCGATGTTTCGCTGAATTACATCAACCAAAGGCTGAACAACCGTCCAACGGCAGGTAAGGCCTACAGTGCAATCTTCGGCATGTACCGTACGCCGGCGAACATTGACATGCGCTACTTCAAATCAAACTATTCGCACACGGCTACGGCCGATGACGACATGGTTTCCAACCTCGACATCGGTAACCGCCATTTGATTAACGAGCCGATTCAAACGTGGAGCTGGTATGACCAGTATGTGAACAATCCATATTGGATTCTAAACATGATAAACAATGAAACAATAACTAACCGTTTGTTGTCTTCATTCACTGCAAAGGTCGACATAGCAGAAGGGTTGAGCGCACAAGCCCGCCTGAGCATGGAACAAAACTTCATCGAAGGAAGCACTGAAAGGTATGCCACAACCAACCGCAGCGAACGCACAAAGGCCGGTATATCGTGGGTCGGCAATAGTTGGGACAGGAACATATTCTCCGACTACTTGGCAACCTACAACAAACGCTTCGCTGATAAAATTGATTTCAACATCACGGCGGGAACATCATTGCGCCGTGTAAGGTCAGGAAGCGTCTCGTCCTACAACGAAATGGATACGGCAGCGATTTATCCTAACATCTTCCTGCCGCAGAATGACAAGGCAAGGACCGAGAGCTCCTCGAACACTACTACACAATCATGGGGCAACAACTGGGAGACAGCTATCTTTGCAGCAACGCAGATTGGTTTCTGGGACAAAGCATACATCGATGCCTCGGTGCGCACCGACTGGTCCAAGGCATTCCAGCAATTCGCTGAGGATGGCAAGTACAAGGCTTTCACCTACTGGTCATTGGGCGGTAACCTTCTCTTGAAGGATATCATCGCCAAGCATAACGACAAAGTAAATAACTTGAAGCTGAGGGTGTCGTATTCTCTTGTAGGAAACTCGATTCCCAATGTAGTATATGCAGCGCAAACTCTCGATTTCTCAACGGGAGCCTTGTCGTCGCGTATGGCTGATTTCCACAACCCGCAGCCTGAGACGACCTCTTCATACGAGGTTGGCTTCGACGGCTCGTTCTTCAACAATGCCTTCGATTTCGATGTCACGTTCTATAACACTGTGCTTGACAACCAAGTCATGCAAATAACAACTTCCTCAGGACAATCGCAATATGTGAACTCAGGAGCAGTGCGCAACCGGGGTGTTGAAATCACCGCAGGCTACAATTGGCGCATTACACGTGACTGGTCATGGAACACGGGAATCACCTTCGCTTACAACCACAACAGAATTCTCGAAACCTATACTCCCGAAGGAAGTGACGTGGCAAACCCGATTGAGATTGACATCAGCAACCGCTTCCGAATCAAGTTCATTGAGGGAGGGTCATACGGTGACATCTACATGAATGAAATACGTTATGACGACGACGGCAACATGCTCTGCGACCGAAACGGAAACCCGTTGTTGACAACCGACTACAGCAAGAAAGTCGGCAACAACACCGCACCGACGACATTCGGCTGGCACAACACGTTCACATGGCGCGACTTGTCATTATACATCCTTCTCGATGGAAAGATTGGAGGCAAAGTCGTGTCAATCACCGAAGGCGAGCTTGACGCCTACGGCTTGTCGCAACGTACGGCAGACGCCCGCATCAATTATCCCGACGGATTAGTTGGCGTGACAACGACTGGAACAACCGTCACCGTGCCGTGGGAAAACTACTACACGACTATAGGAACTGCAATGACCGAGGATTATGTGTATGACGCATCTAACATCCGTGTCCGCGAGTTGTCGTTGGGTTACACCTTCCGCGACTTGTTCGGCGTATCAAAGCACTTGACAGTTTCGGTTATTGCCCGCAACGTGGGCTTCATCTTCAAGAAATCGCCCGTTGACCCAGACATTGCGGTAACGGCGGCGAATGCATTGGGAGGCATAGATATATATTCATTGCCGACCACACGTTCATTTGGAATTAACTTGAAAGCAACATTCTAAAAATAAATAGGGTAGATATGAAAAACAGTAGTTTTTATAAAATTGCCTTTTGCAGTCTGGTCTTCAGCTTTGCAATGGCAAGTTGCGGGGACAAACTTGATGAATACCCGTGGCAGATTGTTGACAAGACAACGTCGTCGGACAGTGATGACTCGGGGACGGACGGAGCACCTTCAATATCGACCATCGAAGGCGAATTGATAACCGGTTTGCGTGATTTGCAATCCTTTGACGTGCACGCTTACCAATACCAGCGCACGAACACCATTGATGTCTTTGCAGGGTATCTCGGCGTTAGCCAGTACCTGTTTACTTATGGCGGGCTGCTGGCCTCAACCTACTCGGTGTCGGCATGGCAGAATTACTACACTTCCATCACCAAGAAGTCGGTGTTCTCAAGTTTCTACAACGCATATTATTATGCCGAGGACTTAGGATACCCTGAATACAAGGCGCTTGCCATGATAGGTTATTGCTTTATGATGTCCCAGTATGCCGACATTTACGGTCCTATGCCTTTTGATGATTGGCGCAATTTGGTTGAAAACCCGCCAATAACATACGTCAGCGTGCAAGAGATATATGAGCGTTGCTTTGAGGAACTCAAAGAGGCAGTCGACATACTCAACGAACGACAGCCCTCGTCGGAAGTCATGGAACGCGTTGAAGGACCTGACGGTGGAATCACCAATTACGATTACCTGCATTGGGTGAAGTTCGCAAACTCAATCAGGTTGCGTTTGGCGATGAACATAATAAAGGTTGATCCAACAAGGGCGCAAACCGAAGCCGAAGCAGCAATAAATGAAGTGGGAGGAGTGCTTGACTGCGGACCTAACGGAGAGGTAACAGACCCGGACTTCTACTATGTGCACAGGTCGGCATCGACTGGCTCGCAACACCCATTGTACCAAATCTGCATGTCTTGGAACGACTCACGCCTCGGAGCGTCATTGGAAAACATAATGAAACGACTTCGCCACCCATTGCTTGGAGCGTGGTTCGACAAGAATTACAGCGCTATAACCAACAGCCAAGGGCAGTCAAGCGGATATGCAGCTAACCAAGACTGGGTAGGCATACGCCAAGGATGTGCAATGATCAACAAGTCTGGAGATAGGATATCAGGCTACGGCCCGTTCTCGTGCTTCCAGATAGCCGACTACCCCCGCACGTTGATGCATGTCACCGAAGTGCTATTTGCAAGGGCAGAAGGTGCTTTGCGCGGATGGAACATGGGAGGAACAGCGCAAGAGTGGTATGAAAGAGGTGTGCGCAGGTGTTTCAACGCACCGGAGCATGCAAGCCTGAGCCTTGACATGACGGCAGACCAGTATCTTGCGCAGACGGACCATACCTATGACGACTACGTTGACCCGTACAACAACATTAACAACATAGACGGGCGCATTGAAATATGTGCGGCATGGAGTGACGACGATACCGACGAAGTGAAGTTGGAGAAAATAATCACCCAACGCTACATCGCCATATTCCCGCAATCGACAGAGGCATGGACAACGTTCCGCAGAACAGCTTACCCGCGCCTATTCCCTGTTGACCCAGACATGAACAACTGGGAGGACGACATCAATTGCGAAATACAAATACGCCGCATTCCGTACTATTCGAAGAGTGCTTCAGACCAATCCAGCTTGACGGCGGCGGCAGCAACGCTCGCAGCAGAATCGTCAGAAGTGGGAAGCACCAACAACTCGACGATGACACGTATATGGTGGGACATCAACACCGACGAGATTGACTTGACATCAGAAGAAGGACGTGTCATACCGAACAATTTTTGATTGAGTGAAACAAAACAATAAGAAACAAACATTATGAATAAGTTAAGAATAAGTTTGCTGACGCTTTTATCTGTCTTTGCCTGCCTGTCAGTGGCATTGCTTAATGCATGCAAAGAGGATGAAAAGTTGTTTGCAGGGGTAAGCCAGTCAGAGGTCACCATTGAACTTGGCGAAACCTACCAGTTCAACATTGAACTGACATCCTACGGAGGGGCATCCACCGAAGGAATAACTGCTGTGTGGACCGTGGAAGATGAAAGCATTGTCACCATCGACCAAAACGGACTTGCCACAGGTGTGGAAGTAGGCTCGACTGTCGTTATGGCAACATTGAGCAACGGGCAGTACATCAGCGCAATGGTAACAGTTGAAAAAACCTCGTCAATCGTATTCCAAACGGTAACGGTTAATGAAGGGGTAAACAACTTCACCGACATCGAAGATATCTACTATGCCCCAGACGGCTTGCCTTCATCAGTGCATCTGAGCGTTGACGCGTCGGCTCTTTCGTCAAGCGACAGCTTGAGAATTAGTGTTGAGGACTCTACACTGCTTAGAATCTCGGATATTGACGACCCGACAATACACTTAACCGACACAGTCATAGCCATCGAAACCGATTCAATATATTTCAACCTCAAACCTTTGACATTGCCTGACGGGGTGACTTCGATGGACACGAGGCTCTATGTAACAAACGGAAACCTGAAGACATACCTCACTGTGCACATTGGAGCAGTGGTAACACTAAGTTGGGATGCAAACTATGAATTAGCCACTAATTCGATGAGCATATACCTTCAGGATGGCGAAGTCAAGCTGACCGCATACGCAGCAGTAACGCCGACAGATTATTGGACGCTGACGGACTTATATGAGTATGAAGTCACGCAAAACAACACATCAAACCCGGCGGCTTACATTGAAGACTTTGACCAGTCAGTGCAGGGAGAAATATCATGGACTATCAAGCCACAAACTACCGGAACGACAAAAATGACGGTCACTTCGCGTGGAGAATCGATAAACCTTATTCTTAAAGTCGTTGACAAGGAAAACGTTAGCGTCAACTCAGTGACGGTTTCTTATAACAATGAAGTCGTTGCCTATGCTTCTGCCGACTCAACATATATCGGCACAGTCAATGGCTCGACCGCTACGCAAACACTCTATTTCGAAGCAGAAACAAGCCCGCTGAGCTCAGCGGCCACATGGCCTGTCGAATGGTCGTCGTCTAACGAGTCTGTGGCTTACTACAACGAAGAAAGAGAAGCCTTTACAGTGCTGGCAGATGGTGAAACACAAATCTCTGCAACATCAAAAGATGTTACGGCGGTGTTCAACCTGATAATCAAGACCGAGCTAACAGGGCTGGCCATAGCTTCAGGCTCGCGCTCAACGCTCATGGTAGGCGAAACAGAGCAGTACTCTTACACTACCACACCTTCAGGGGTCAGCCCGACGGTGATATGGGAATCCGACGACACCTCGGTGGCATATTTCGGCACTGACGGATTGCTGTACGCAGTAGGAGAAGGGACAACGAATATCAGAGTTAAGAACGAAGACGGAAGCGTGGTTTCATCAGATATGACAATAACGGTTGTAGAGCCATTTGATGATTATGACTTTACCGGAGCATATTATTATTATGAATTTACCGGTGGAACGTTCACTTTGCAAGCGCAGAAAACAGGCGAACTTCTCATGGAATTTAATGCTACATTGGGAAGCCCAAGCAGCGGCTCTAACCTTGAAAACGGCACATATACATTTGGTGACAACATGACATCAGCAAGTTGTACTTATGACGGTAAGACAGGATATATCACGTCAGGAACAATGATAGTCAGTGGAGGCACCACTAAGGAATTCGAGTTTAATCTTGAAATAGGTCTCGAAAGCCACACCATCTATTTGACTGGAGACCTTGAAGAAGCTTATAATATTCAGTATTAGCATAAAAGCGGTTAACAATTAAAAAATAAAATTTCATGAGAGTTACAGTTTTATTATCATTGATGTTGTTATGCAGCGCG
>CAZWPW010000079.1:0-7758 GCA_964635525.1 uncultured Bacteroidaceae bacterium | reverse complement strand
ACAAAACGGAAGTGGAGCAAATGATAGGTAATGCTGTTCCCGTCAACTTGGCTCGCCATGTGGCTGCTGCCATTAGGCATCAAATGGAAGGCGCATCGGGAAGTTATCTGTTTGCATGACTAATCGTTGATGCGCCCCCGGCCAAAGTTTTTTCCGCTTCTTTGCAATTGCAGTTGCATTCGTTACTTTAATCCACCCCACTTTAATCCACCTGCACTTCCGTTGCTTTGCTTTGTTTGATGTGTTATATTTGCGCGTTACAACGTATCAAAATGAGTAATTGCTTATTGTTTATGGGACAAAGATTTTTTATTGCATTGCTTTTCTCTTCAGCAGTGCTATTGCAGGCAATGGCAGTTCCGGCTAAAAGGGAACTAAAGCGGTTCATGCAGCCCGATGGCAGCTACGTCGAGGCAAGGCTGTGCGGCGATGAACGGCTGAGCTGGTTCGAATCGCCTAATGGTGAGAAACTGTTAAAGAATGCCGAAGGCTTCATCACATACGCCGTAGTGGATGATTCAGGCGACATGGTATCATCGGAAATTGTCTATGGCACCACCGAGTCGGCCGAGCTGTACGCGCGCTCCTACGCCCCGCAGAAAGGCAGCATCTTCTTCAGTGATGCACAACGCGAGTCATCGAAAGCTAAGGCTCCGCAAGTGAGCACCGACATGCAGATTTTCCCAACCGAAGGAAACTGCAAACTGCTGATGCTTCTCGTCAACTTTGCCGACACAGAGCCGACGAGATCCAAGGAGGACATTGAAAGCATGATGAACGACGATGGCTACAGTGGCATAGGCTCTTTCAAGGAGTTCTTCGAACTGAACTCTTCTGGCAAGCTGAGCATTGACGTGACGGTTTCCGACTGGATTACAGTGACCAGGAATCATAACTACTTTTACCATGGCACATATAGCTGGAACGGCTACGAGCTGGTTTATGAAGCCTTGCAGTTAGCCGACGCGACGATTGACTTCTCGGAGTATGACAACAACAACGACGGCATAGTCGACGGCATCATGGTGCTGCACCAAGGCTATGGGCAGGAAACATCGGGCAACACCTATGACATCTGGTCGCACTCGAGCCAGTTGACTTATATGTACACCAACAGCCAACTGACTTTTGACGGAGTGCTCGTTGACACTTATACCATAGAGCCGGAGCTGATATTGGCTACCTCTAGCACAATAAACTCAACGGTAGGTGTGTTTTGCCATGAGTTCATGCACAACCTCGGGGCAATGGATTTCTATGACTCCGACTATGAGTCAAGCGGAGGCGAGTTCCTTGGCACTGGATACTGGGACACCTTGGCAGACGGATGCTGGAACGGCAATTACGGCGACAGGCCGTCAATGGTAAACCCCTTCCAGCGCATTGCCTTCGGATGGATTCCAGAAGCGATAGTGCTTGATGAGGACACGAAAGTTGACTCACTGGTCAACATCGTTGATTCGCAAAAGACCTACAGGATGAACACCGGTGACGACTACGACTATTTCCTCTTGGAGAACAGGCAAGCCTCGTCCTCGCCTTTCGAGCAGGGGTTATACACCAGTGGGCTGGTAATTTACCACGTCAACGAGAACTTCTACGAAAAATATTACAGGGCAAACACCCTTAATGCATCGGCAGAGCAGTCAGTTTATATAGTCGACGCAACGGTAGGCACCAATCCCGGCACCGACCCCTCAACCTTCGGTGTTAACTACCTGTGGTATGCTCCTTATGGCGGAAGCTACAGGGGATACAACCCATACACCTTGCCAAGCCCGGTGAGCTGGAGCGGCGAAGAGACCGGGATAGGGCTATACAATATATTCAACTACACGAATGGCATAGTGGCGTTCGAATATATGAAGGATCTCGTAATCCAAATCGATTCAGTCACTACGAGCAGCTCCAACGGGCGCATCTACATGACATGGCACGTGCCGTCAGTTGACATAACCACAGTGTCAGGCTACAACTTCTACATAAACCAGAACGGGACATATACGAACCGAGGCTTGCAAAGCACTACGTCGATGACGCTTTATGCCGCACCAGAGGGATGGAACGAGTATGCAGTCTCAATCGTTTTCGGCAACGGCGAAGTGACCGACTTGACGTATTTCTCCATTTACATACCGCAGGAATGCCTCCTTTCCGTCAATGCCGCCACGCAAGGCAGCAGCGTGATGGTGACATGGACAGAAGACGAAACAATCAAGGCAGCCTCGGAAAGCAATTTTGTCGAGTACAGGGTTTACCGCAACAATGTGCTCATAGGGTCAACACAAGGGACGAGCTTTGAGGATACTGACCCAACGGGAGATGTCGACACTTACTCGGTCAAGTCATATTGGGAAGGCGATGTCGAGCTGACTGGCTTGTCGGCGCAATTGTCTTCGGGAGTGGAATCTACAGCAGCTTCAGGCTTCGCAATCAACTCGTTGGTGTATGAAACATCATCGAAATCTATAGTGTGCAACCTGAGTTGCGATTATAACAATGCGCCTGTTACAATTGACGTATATGCATTGGACGGACGCTGCTTGGCTACCCGTGCAGCCTCTTGCGGCCAAGGGAGCAACACGGTAGAAGTGAAGCTCAACGGCGCCGGCGAAGGCCTCGTGTTGGTCAGGGTGGCATCGAAGTCAGCGCAGAAAGATTTTGAGGAAACAAGGAAGGTAATTGTCCGTTAATTGCCCCTGCGCAGTTTAGCACGGCGGCGGCAAGGTCGAGCGGTTCAATCTGCGACCTTGCCGCCGCCTGATGTTTGTACGTTGGTGCTTAGGATTATAGAGGGTTGTCTCACCCATGGTGGTATGGGCCTCCGTTCAACAAGTCAAGAGCCCTGTATAGTTGTTCGACGAAGATGAGCCTAGCCATTTCGTGTGTGAAAGTCATCCTTGACAGTGATAGTTTCTCGTTGGCGGCGGCATAAACATCTTTTGAAAAACCGTAAGGGCCGCCGATGACGAACACCAACCTCTTCGGAACGGTGTTTGCTTTCTTTCTGAACCATGCGGCAAACTCTGTTGATGAAAACTCCTTCCCGCCTTCGTCAAGCAGCACGACGGTATCGCCGGGTTGCAGTTCCTTGATGATGGACTCGCCCTCCTTGGTTTTCTGCTGCTCGCGTGTCATGTTTTTGTTGTTCCTCACATCGGGAATGGCAGTGCATTCGAAAGGGACATAATGGCTTATCCTTTCGGCATAGTCGTTTATGGCGGCTGTGAAGTTTTTGTTGCCGGTCTTGCCTATTACTATGAGCGTGGTTTTCATTCAGGTGTCCGCAGTTGGCGTTGCGCCTTATTTCTTTTTCCTTTGCCGCTTGCCTGCGGAGGCAGTGCACTCGTCAATGAGAGGGAGCAGCTCTTCCTTTTCCGCCCCGAGTTCGATTGCTGTTTGGTAGTCTTGGGCGGCTAAGTCGTCCATGCCCATGTCCTTGTGGATGTTCCCCCGCAAAATGTATATCTCAGGATTCTGTTCCCCGTCTTGCACTAATTGCTCAAGGTCGGCTAATGCCAGTTCGCCATGCCCCATCTCGTAGTGCGTGTTTGCCTTTGCCAGCAGCACGCCAGCATCGCCGGGATAATCCTTTTCAAGTTTAGCGAGCAGGTTGTTAGCCTCCTCGAATTTTTGTTGCTTGTTGTAGAGCAGAACGAGCGACAAGCCGGCATTCCCGTCGTCAGGGGATAGCTCCATGAGTTTCTTGTAGTCGGCCTCGGCTTTTTCGTAGTTGCCGCTCATGGCGTTTGAGTAGGCTCTGAAGAACAATGCCTCCTCGTTGTCGGGATTGACATCCAATACATTGCTGAAGTCAGTCAATGCTTTGCCGTATTCCTTGGCTTCCACGTACAGCATTCCCCTTTGCATAAGTATCGGGACCGACAGCGGGGTGAAGTTCAAGGCGGTGGAGAAAGCAGTAATGGCATCGCCGGTTTGCCCTTTCTCGATAAGCACGCTGCCTAAGTTGGCGAACAGCATGGCGTTCCTCGGGTCGCCAGGGTTCATTTCTATGGCACGCTTGAACAATGCCTCGGCAGCATCAAGGCGGCCGGCTTCCAAACTGTCAATGGCGGCCTTGGCCATTCCTTCATAGTCTTGCGCATGGCCCGCCAAGGCTGCAGCCAATGCAATATGCAAAAAGCACTTTCTCAACATGCTGGGATGTTTATGGTTGCTAAGAGCAAAATTAGCGTTTTGCCGGAGTATTATAGCTGTTTTGCCCGCTTTGTATGCAAAACCCAAGGTCATCAATTATCTTCTGCGTCGCCCCGGCATGGCTTGAAACATATCCGCCCGCCCTTTCCCCGGCCTCTGCCAGAAAAGACTTGTCGGAAAGCATGCGGTCAAGCAGCTGTTCAAGCTCGCTGTAGTCGTTCACTGCAAATCCCCCTTTGATGGCTATCAAATCCCTTGCCTCAGTGAACTTTTGGTATTTTGGGCCGAAGATGACGGGAATGCCGTAGACGGCTGCCTCAAGCGTGTTGTGTATCCCCGCGCCGAAGCCCCCGCCGATGTAGGCTATGTCGCCGTAACGGTAGGCAGATGACAGCAGGCCGTAGCAATCTATAATCAGGCAATCGGCATCTTCGATTTTCTTCGTCCTTGCTTTCGAGTAGCGGACGTAGGGGCGGCGCAGCTTGTTGATGATCTCAACCAAATGCAATTCGTTGATAACGTGGGGAGCTATCAACAGCTTGACGCCGGGGTGCTCGTTGAAGTATCTTATGAACAAGTCCTCATCATGCCGCCATGAACTGCCCGCGACGAGCAACGGCTTGCCTGACTTGAAAGTCTCGACAACCGGCAATACCTTTGCTTCCTCCTTGATGGCCATGACACGGTCAAAACGCGAATCGCCAACCACGACAGTGTTGTTCACGCCAATCTTTGAGAGATACCGTTTTGACCTCTCGTCCTGTACGTAAAGCTTCGTGAAGTCATGCAGCACCTTGCGGTAAAGGCTGCCGTACCATTTGAAAAACACTTGTTTCTTAAGGAACACCGATGAAACGCTGTAGACGGGAATCTTACGGCGGTGCAGCTCGTCGAGGAAGTTTTTCCAAAATTCGTACTTGATGAAAAAGGCCATTGACGGGCGTGCCAAGTCAAGGAACTTATGAACATTGCGGGGCTTGTCGAACGGAAGGTAGCAAACGATGTCAGCACCCTCGTAATGCTTCCTGACCTCGTACCCCGAAGGCGAAAAGAATGTCAGCAAAACCTTCTTCTCGGGGAAGATAGACCGGATGGCCTCAATCAAAGGGCGGCCTTGCTCAAACTCGCCCAACGAGGCGGCATGGAACCATATATACTCGGCATCCTCCTCGCGCTGCTGGCGGAGGAGATCGTAAACCACCCAATGTCCCTTGATGAGCTTGCGGGGTTTGTGGCAGAAGGGGAACAGTAAATATACCGCCAAATCGTAGATGCCTATGGCCAAGTCGTAGAGGATCATTTAGCCTGTTTTATTTCGTTGACCGCCCTGCGCAAACGGCGCAAAGTCTCTTCCTTGCCAAGAACCTCGGTAATGTCGAACATCTGGGGGCCTTTCCCCTCGCCGACAATGGCAAGCCTGAAAGCGTTCATGATAATCCCTGTGTTGTATCCCTTGCCGGCAATCCATTCCATGACAGTACGCTCCTGGTTCTCAATCGAGAAGTCGTCGATGCCTTCAAGCACTTCCGCCAGTTCCAGCATCTGCCGTGGCGATTCCTCCTTCCATCGTTTTTTCGTCGTCTTCTCGTCATAGGCGGAGGGGGCAACGAAAAAGAACCTGCATGTTTCCCAAAGTTCCTTGGCGAAGGTCACACGCGGCTTCATCATCCCCGCTACCTTTGCTACGGTGGCAAGGGGAGCGTCAACGCCCTCGGCATGCATCTGTGCGAGCATCTGCTTGGCAAGTTCCGTGTCATCCTGCATCTGGATGTATTGGTGGTTGAACCATTTGCATTTCTCGTGGTCGAACTTCGCGCCGGCCTTGTTGCATCTTTTCAAGTCAAACAGCTTGACGAGCTCGTCCAACGACATTATCTCCTGCTCGGTGCCGGGATTCCATCCCAGCAGTGCAAGGAAGTTTATGACGGCGGCGGGCAGGTAACCCCACTCACGGTACCCAGGCCATGCCTCGCCAGTGGCGGCATCGCGCCATTGCATCGGGAACACCGGGAAACCAAGGCGGTCGCCGTCGCGTTTGCTCAGCTTGCCGTTGCCCTCGGGCTTGAGCAAGAGGGGGAGATGGGCAAAGGCGGGCATCGACTCCTCCCACCCGAAAGCACGGTAAAGCAGCACGTGCAGAGGAGCGGAAGGCAGCCATTCCTCGCCGCGTATGACATGGGTTATGCGCATCAAATGGTCGTCGACAATGTTTGCCAGATGGTAGGTCGGAAGCCCGTCTGACGACTTGTAAAGCACCTTGTCGTCAATTATCGATGAATTCACCGTCACCTTGCCCCTGATGAGGTCATTGACTTGTATGTCCTCGCCTGGCTCAACCTTGAAGCGAACGACGTAGCCGGCTCCTTCATCCATCAGCCTTTGCGCCTCGCCGGGAGGGAGGGACAGGGAATTGCGCATCGACATGCGCGTCGAGGCATCGTATTGGAAATTATTATGCTCCTTGCGTTTGGCCTCCAATTCGGCCGGGGTGTCGAAAGCCACGTAGGCCTTGCCGGAATCAAGCAGTGTCTTGACATGGCGCTCGTAGATTTCACGGCGCTCCGATTGCCTGTAAGGACCGAAATCGCCGCCAATGCCCGGGCCTTCGTCGAAATCCAAGCCAAGCCACCTGAACGACTCGGCGATGTACTCTTCCGCCCCGGCCACGAAGCGGCTGGAATCAGTGTCCTCGATGCGCAGTATGAAATCACCGCCGTGCTGCCTGGCAAACAAGTAATTGTACAAGGCAGTGCGCACGCCCCCTATATGCAAAGGCCCTGTGGGGCTGGGGGCAAAGCGGACTCTGACCTTTCCCTGCTGATTTGCCGGTGCGCTTGGCCCGGCATGTTGGCTGCCGGCTTCCGGCCGGCAAACGTTAAAAATATCCAATTCCATAAAAACTGCCGCAAATTTATCTCTTTTTGTTGTGAAATATCATTCAATCGCCTATAAATATGCTCTTTTTGCGGAACACTCCGCCTCAAAGCGTAAAATAATGGAACTTACCGCCTAGATTGTGCCTGCAAAGATGGAAATTCAGGCGCACCCGCCGCCCAAAGCCGAGAAGGTAAGGGTGCACGGACACCGAGGGCAGAAGCCGCATTAGCTCCCGCCGGCATGAAAAGCAGTATTTGCCAGTAGGCGGAGCCGGTCAGGTCAGCACCCGAAGCCTGGTTGGGCAGTACTCCAAGTTGCTGCGAGGCGGCACGGAAAGTTTCATTGGGCGGGGAGAAATCTTTCCTTCCATAGTATGTAATCTTTATTTTTAGGGTAAAAACATATATTTTTAGAATAAGATTATATATTTTTACCTTGCAAATACATATCTTTAAGGTAAAAATAAAGATTTCATGCCGCCCGGGGAAAGATTGCATGCTACTCTGGTAAAGAAAACATCCTGCATATGCCGGGATTTCTTGCTGTCCGGGTGATGCCTCCGCTGCTCCCTGCCGGGCTTTTCCCTGCTTGTTTTCTTTCGCAAGGCAAAAGGCTTTTTCATTTTTGTTGGTGATTTGCGCTTTTCATATCTTTGGGCAGTTGATTTTCATAAGCATGATTCCATGGGCACGAATGTAGTTGAACGTTTCTTGAAGTATGTGT
>CAZWPW010000078.1:0-7825 GCA_964635525.1 uncultured Bacteroidaceae bacterium | reverse complement strand
CAACAAGACCATGGACAACGAAGAGATGGCGCAAGCCTCGAGGATATTCAACGAGGTCACGACACAGGCGCTCCAACTGGACGCGGAAGGCGTGTCAAAGTCCAAACTCGTGAGCAAGGAGACCGTCGCCACGCTCAGAGAGGACTTGCAGGACTTCGACACCCTGCGCGAGTACCTGGGCGATGGGAAGAGCAAGGCGCTTGTGGAGGCACTTGTCAAAGACGGCGTGATAGAGCAGGTGCAGTTGTCCCGCATCACGCGCGATGACGGCCTCTTGAATTCGGAAGGCAAGGAGCTTGTCGAAGCGACCTTGCGCGGGCTGATAGTCCAGGACTACGACGCGATCAGAAAGTCCCCCGCAAGCATCATCGACAAGATAGACCGCGCCATTCCGTCCCTTTCTCAGCTGAAAGGCCGCGGGGAAGAGTGGGATATTTCGGAAGTGGTAACCAAGGCCCTGACGCAGATCCAGAAGGCGCTTGCCGGCGGTCTCGACTTGAAGACGTTGCCCGGCTACTTCGGGCAGGTGCCCATCGTCCCCGACCCCGAAAGGTCGCACAAGGGCATTCAAGTCATGGCGCTCACGCTTGCAAACGCCAGCGGGAAAGAATTTGCGGCGCGGCTTGCGGCCATGGCACAGGAAAGCACGAAAAGCACAAAGGGCGTAATGAGCCTTGTCGCCCAGCCAGAGGCAAGCGCGGAAAAGACATTCGCAAAAGCCTTTTTGCGCCCGCTTGCCGTTGTCGGTGGCAAGCCCGTGCCTGATTTCCGGCCGGAAACAGAACCCAAACATGCGGCCATTCAATGGGCATACAACGCCACAAGGACGCACAAGATTGAAGACGCCATCGCATTGATCGAGAAGTCTTTCGAGGACGACCCCACGAGCCCGGAAGACATGGAGCTCATGCGGGAACGCATGAAACACCTTGCCAAGTTTGAAGGCCAGATAGTCATTTATACCCCAAGACTTGGGGACTATTTCAACTACAGCCCGGCGAAAGGCGATTCGCTGACTCTCCATACAAACAAATGAGGCTGACCATGAGCACATTGCCTGACAAAATTGACGCCCGCATCTCCACCCTCAACACGGTCGAGGAGGTGAACCGCTTTTTCAAGCTGCTTTTTGAGGCCGACGCGCGTGCGCAAAATGACGAAAGCGCCACGGATTACGGCCTGAAAAAATCCGGCCAGAAATACCGCGAGAACATCAACCAGCAATGCCTGGCAATTCTCGAAAGGCTCAAGACGCAAGGTGCCGACACGCTCACCAACGAGGAAGTCGCCATTCTCAAACAGTACTCCGGCAAGGGCGGTCTCTCCGAAAACTCTTTGTTTGAGTACTACACGCCCACTCCCATTGCCGAGGGCGTTTGGGACATCATGCGTCAGCACGGCTTTGAAAACGGCAATGTGCTTGACCCGTGCACGGGTGCGGGCGTCTTCTCCGCGACAAAGCCCACCGGTACAGTAGTCACGGGGTGCGACCTCGACCCGACAAGTTCCCAGATCGCCCAGTTGCTCAATCCGGGCGACACCATCATGAATCAGTCTTTCGAGGAGCTTGCCGCAAACACTCCGGACGAAAGTTTCGACTGCGCAATCGGCAACGTGCCCTTTGGCGATGCCCGCGGCGCGTCCAAACACAAGGACAAGAAATACAGCAACGAAAGGTATTGCCAGCGGTATTTCATCTTGCGCGCACTCGACAAGGTGCGCCCTGGTGGCCTGTGTTGCTTTATCTGCCCGCCCGATATCGTACAGAAAAAGGGGTGGGACAAGTTCCGCATGGCCATTTCCGCAAAGGCCGAATTCCTCGGCGCTCACAAGCTGCCGACGGGCACTTTTGCGGCCCAGGGCACCCAAACGGTCACCGACATCATCGTGCTGAAAAAGCACCCGCGGGACATCCTTGAGCGTATCAAAAACAAGGAGCTTGATGCAGCTACGCTGAAAGAAGCCAAGCTCTATTGGGACACATTCATCACGGGCAAATATTGGCAGAAAGACGGCAAGCCGTTTATCCACGGAACCTTTGTCCCGAAAGACCCGAAGAAATTCATGGACAGGGACAAGGTGCTCAACAAGATCGACAACATGGCCCTGAAAAAGAAGCTCGCAGTGCGCTTCAAGAGCCGCATCGATTGGGAGTTGCTGAATTCGGTGGAAGGCACGTCCCGCACCTATTCCGAGGGCGATAGACTGGAAATCAACGGCGATATGCACGTCTTCCGCAACGGCGAGTGGGTGAAGGAGGTGCAGGAAGTCTCCACAACGGCCCTGGACAAGGCCATGTTTGGCGTCGACAGCTACGAAGCCTTGCAGGAACTTTGCAAAGACCCACAGGCCCTTTTGGGGCTCACCCTCGAGCAACTGAAAAACATTGCTTCTGCCTACAGGAGCCTGCTTGCGCCGGATATTCACGAAGCGATCAAGTTCGCTTCTCAGCAGGCCGATGAGTGCAAGGAACAAAGTCTTCGCGGCGCAATTGTCGGCGCGATGATTGCACGCATGGCCCGCGACAATGAGCAGGGCAAGGACACAAGCGAGACCCGCGACAGATTGCAGGCCCTGGTCGCTGCCGAATTTGCCAAGTTCGGCAACCCGAAGAAAAACAAGAAGCTCAAATACCTCGACAATTCTTCAAAGAACTTCGGCCTTTTCATGAACAGCGTGAAAAAGGATGGAAGCTTCTCCGACCTCTTGGCCGGCACGCTCGACCGGTCGGCCGGCAAGGCATACGACGAAACCGACATATGCAGCATAGTCGAGTATCTTTCCCATGACTTGGGCAACGATGAGTATCTCGATCTCGAGGACGTAAAACGCCTCTACAAGGGCGCTGCCAAGATTTCGTCCATCGAGGATCTTGCTGGCATTGATGGCATAGCGGTTGACCCGGACAGCGGGCTTGTCACGTCCATGAGCAAATACTCGTGCGGCGACATTTATCCAAAGATCGCGGCCTGCAGAAAGGCCATGGCCGGCGCAAGCGATCTCATGCAGCAAAAATTGCAGGCCCAGATAGACGAGATCGAGCGCAGACGCACGTGGACGAAGGCGGACGATATCCAGTTCTCACTCAGCAACGCCTGGTTGAACAGGGAACTTGTCTTCCGATTCCTTGAATCACAAGGGTACACGAATATCGAGTGGAAAATTGTCGAGACGGACGACAAAGGCAAGCCAACCACCGTCTATGATGCGGAGTACAATGACCCGGAAGGCCAGTTCTACAATGACGCAACGTGGGACAAGTTCGGGAACAGCCTCACACGGTACATGAATGGCCTGAATCCCACAGGAAGCAAGCAGGCGGATATTGACGACGCAAAAGACCGTATCCGCGCCCTCGAGGAGACCTTCGACGCATGGGTGAAACAACAGCCGGAGATTGAAGAGCTTGAGGCGGAATACAACCGCAAATTCAACGGCTATATCTTGCCGCCCAGCGATTCCAGCCCCCTAGGTCTTGAAAACCTCTCTGGCGAAATCGACCTCCACGGCTACCAAAACGAGGAAATCCGCAGACTGTCGAATCTCGGAAGCGGCATTTGTGGCTTTGGCACCGGCCTTGGCAAGTCGTTCACGGCCCTTGGCCTCGCCATGTACAATACGCAAAAGGGCAGACACAAGCGCACCTGCATTGTTGTTCCTTCGGCAGTTCTTGAAAACTGGTATCACGAAGCCAGGCAGATGTACTCTGAAGAATTCATGAAGTCCAAGATGTTCTTTGTCGGTATCGAAAGAAAGGTCGATAAGAACGGTAACGGGCTGCGCAAGAATATCCTCGATGAAAATGGTCAGCCGCGAGTTGGCAAGGACGGCCAGCCGCTTATGCAGGATGTCTTGAAGGCGTCGGACAACAAGCAGAAGATCTTTGAACAACTTTGGTCTATTCCGCAGTCGAATTATTCCATCGTTGTAATGACAAAGGAAAAATTTGCCACAATTCCTGTCAGCAATGAGACGCGAAAAGACTACATGGACACCATGGTTGCCCGCCGCCTCGTGGAGGACGAATCGAAGAAGAGCAAAAAGAAGAGAACGTACCAAGACGACAAGAATCGCCTCGCGCTTGAAGAAGAGTTCTCCAAAGAAGGCAGAAAGAAGTCCGAGCAGCTCCCAACGATAGAGGAACTAGGATTTGATTCCATCATCATGGACGAGGCCCACTTCTTCAAGAACTCGCTTGAAGGCTCCAAGGTGTACCGTAATACCCAGTTTGTTCCCAATGCACCGTGCTCCCAGATCGCGCGTGACATGTCCATCAAGTGCCACTACATCCGGAAGAAGAACGGTGGGAAAGGCGTTTTCGGGCTTTCGGCAACTCCGGTCACGAACTCGCCTCTTGAAATCTTCAATATGCTTTCGCTTGTCATGGACACGGAAGAGTTTGCCGAGCGCGGCATAGACACGCCCGACAAGTTCATGCGGTTCTTTGCCAAGACCGAACCCCGTCAGATCACCCAAGTCAGCGGTGAAGTTGTTCAGAAGGATGCAGTTGTAGGCTTCAAACAACTGGACGCTTTGCGCAGCATCTTTAGCAAGTATTGTAATATCAAAACGGTACAGGACGTGGATCAGGAAATCCACGTGCCTAATCAAGTGGATAACAAGGAAGAAGTCACAATCAGCGATGAGCAGGCGACAACGTATGCAAATCTGCGCAGTATTGCCCAAGCTGAAATGAAAAAGAGTAAAGATGAAGCTGACATAGCAATCTTTTCAATCATGCGTGACATGGAGCGCGTCTCAATGGACATGGATATGTTCAAGCACACCATGACATTTATCCTTGATAAAAAACACAAGGATGCGGCGAAAAAGATTGTCGATGAGCTTGAAGAAATTGCAGAAAGCAAACTCTTCGATGTCAAAAAAGAACACAATCTGTCCAAGAAAAAAACATTGGGATTCTACAATACAGACTTTGAAGCCATAACATATTCAGAATCGGCCAACGAGGTAAAAATTGTTGCCGTCGAGACGCTCGAAGATGAGCTTGTGGCTGCCTTCAAGAAGTACGGTATTACAGACGAGCGCGGAGAGCCTGATGTCAGGCACCCTGTTCCGCCCAAATATGCCAAACTGATTGCCAACATGGAGCCTTACCTGCAAGGCGACATCAAAGGCAAACAGATCATCTTCACTGATGAAAAGAGCCAGCACAACAAGCTTTTGCGAATTCTCGAAAAGAACGTGCAGGGACTTGAACCCGGCCGCACGGCCATCATCAATGCGGAGGCTGCCAGTGGCACGAAACTTGACGCCATATCCAAGGCATTCAATTCCGGCGAAATTTGGGTAGTCATTGCCAACAAGAAGGCCGAGGTCGGCGTCAACCTGCAGAAGGGCACCAAGGCCATTCACCACCTGACACTCCCCTGGACGCCCGCAAGCATCAATCAGCGCAACGGACGCGGCGTGAGGCAGGGCAACAAGGTCGCGGGCGTGGACGTGTACTACTATCTCGGCAAGGGAACCTTTGACGAGTACAGGCAGAGTGTTCTCGAAGGCAAGGCAAACTGGATCAATCAGTTGCTCACAGGCAACGAGCTGACTGCGGAGAATGCCGACGCCGCATCAACGGACGAGATGGCAATCATGCTTTCGGACAACCCGGAAGAGCAGCGCCGACTCATCGAGGAGCAAAAGGCCAAGCGCGCCGCAGAAGAGGCCCTTCGCAAGCGCAAGATGCGCGCAAATCTTCTCGCTCAATACGTTCATGCCAAGTTGGACTTTGCCAACTACGATCAGACCACGGAAACAAAACTTGCGGACATGCAGGACAATCTTGCAGAGATGGAGCGCCTTTTGGCGCAGCACAAGACGACCGTGGCGAACACCGCAAACGCTGACAATGAGTACTGGCGCAAGGTGGCAGAAGCCACCCAGAAGAAGGTCGATTCCCTCGAAAAGCGCGTCGCCAGCATGAAAGAGCGGATAGAGAAGTACCGTGAAGACCGAACCACGGGCAAACCACGAGTTGAAACGACCATGAAGCGAAATCTCCAGGAACTCCAAAAGCTCAAGGCGAAAGGGGAACTGGAATTTGACATCGACGAGATTGTGGACAACGAGGGCGACTTCTATATTGCACCGGCCTCCGGACTTGTTTTCCGCAACGGCAGCACGGTGACATTCGACGACGACAAGAGACGGAACATCTATGTTTTCTCGTTCAAAAAAAGTCCGACCGGAACCACGTACCGAGTTGACAACTACACAGGTGACTACAGCGGCTCCAAATACGGTTACGGTGCAGGCTCAATTTCCGAAGTGGAGCTCCAAAAAATGCGCCCGGTGACTGTCAGCGACGAAGACCGGATTGTGGCCACCATGTTGGCGATGCCCAGCGTGTTCTACTCATATATGCGCGACAACCCGATCAGCAAGGAGACTTTCCTGCGGATTCGTGACCAGTTTGGTGCCTATTCCGGTGGTCAGACCTATTCGATTTACGAAGACAACGGGCATCTCGATGTCGGCGAATCCTACGAATCATCGCGCAGACCGCTTGCCTATCCGGAACCAAACAACCCGGTCTGGAAAGAACGAGTATTCAAGGTGGCCGCGGCAAGCAAATACAACAATCCCCGCCTCCATAAAGACTTGGGTATGCTTTTCGGCATGTCCCCGGAAGAGGTCGCGGAGAAGCTCGGTGCCATGGGCACCGAAGCCACAGAAGCCGACTTCGTGGAGGCGATGCAGGAAGTGTTTGCTCGCATCAAGGCGAATGTCGTAAAGAAAGAAGATGCTGAATCGTATTTGTATTTGGCAAGAGAAATTAACATTGGGGGAAGTTTGCTAAGTGATTTCGTGCAGGGCGTCTATAACACGCTTGCCGAAAAGGGCATGAAACATTCAAACCTCAATCCCTTTGCGCTTTTCCCAGAATTCGTCGATGCACGCCAAAAAGAATGCGCTGCCAAGGCTGAAATACTTGCGGCAGAAAGCACCGGCAACGATGGCGGCAATGCCGATATTGAAGGCGGTGATGATACGGCCTATAGTGGCAACGGCATTGATGCAGGGACGCGCGAGGCCCTCGCCGCAAAAGGCGTGACCATCTTCTTGAACGAAGGGTTCTCCACGCATTTCCGTAGGAAAAAGTATGAATTCAAGGCAAAGGAGTGGTACATGCTGAATGACGAGAATGGATTCCGTGGTATCCTGTACAAGAACAAGAGCAAGATAAAGTCGGCATACAATGCAACATTCACCAAGGACTATCCGCCACACAAGGGGACTGCCTTCTGGATGATACCAGTCAAAGCAATTTCGCCCTACGAACTTCAGCAACTGGCAAAATAGGAGTTGCAGAATGAAAATAGAACTGCCCGATATTGAAGCCATTGACGCCGCAATGGAAGCCGCCGCAGCTGCAAACGACAACTGGAAACGTGACTATCTCGCGGGCGTTGCGGGGATATTGAATGCAGAACCGCGCCGTTACTTGGGGTTCGGCCCCTATTGGTGGGGACTTAAAAAAGCCTTGAAGGATGCCGGCCATGACTTCGGCCCCAACATGGACGCCGACTGGCTGAAAAACACCGACATGGGCGATGACAACCGCAATGTCGTTGCGGCCTCGATCTATGAAGAATGGGCTCTGGATAACGGCTACACGTATTCTGGAGCTCACCCCTTCAACTGGCTTGATGAAGAAGCCTCGGCCGAAAGCGGGGACGAGTGCTGGGAGTCCGATTTCTATGTTCTTTTCGATGAGGACATGGAAGAGCGAGCATAAGCGGGGGCATTGCCATGCCGACAAGACCTAAACGCACGAGGGAAACAAGGCAGGGGCAGGCGGTGATGA
>CAZWPW010000077.1:0-7865 GCA_964635525.1 uncultured Bacteroidaceae bacterium | reverse complement strand
GACAAGCTCGCTAATTTCGGGCTGACGGTAAAGGATGTGCAAAACGCGCTCATGGACCAAAATCGTGAATCGGCAGCCGGAGTGCTGGGGCAACAACCGGTCGACGGGTTAGACATAACGATACCTATAACCACGCAAGGACGGCTCTCAAGCGTGGGGCAGTTCGAGGAGATAGTACTCAGGGCAAACCCCGACGGGTCACTCATCAGGCTGCGCGACGTGGCAAGGGTATCGCTCGAGGCGCAATCATACAACACCGAGAGCAACATAAACGGAAGCAATGCGGCAATCCTGGCCATATACATGCTACCCGGGGCAAATGCCATGGAAGTAGCAGAGCGCGTCAAGCAGCAAATGGAAGAAATCAGCAAGAGCTTCCCCGACGGGCTGGCATACGAGATACCGTTCGACATGACAACCTACATCTCGGAATCAATACATGAAGTCTACAAGACTTTGTTCGAAGCCCTGTTCCTCGTCATTGTCGTAGTGTTCCTCTCGCTGCAAAGCTGGAGGGCGACAATCATACCCATCGTTGCCGTGCCAATATCGCTGATAGGGACTTTCGGGTTCATGCTGATATTCGGCTTCTCGCTGAACATATTGACCCTTCTTGGATTAGTACTGGCCATTGGCCTTGTCGTCGACGATGCGATAGTCGTCGTCGAAAACGTCGAGCGAATCATGCACCAGGAAAAAGCAAGCCCCTACGAGGCAACCAAGAAGTCAATGAAAGGTTTGACCGGAGCATTGGTGGCCATATCGCTCGTCCTCGCCGCCGTGTTCGTGCCTGTAAGTTTCCTCGAAGGAATTACGGGGCAGCTGTACAGGCAATTCACGATAACTATAGCAGTATCGGTCATCCTGTCAACCATAGTCGCCCTGACGCTAAGCCCAGTGATGTGCTCGCTCATGCTCAAGCCGAAAAACCACAAGCCGAACATCGTCTTCGACACGATAAACAAATGGCTGGCAATAGGCAACGACAAGTACATATCGCTCATCAAATCATCCATCAAGCACCCAAAGAGGATAATATCCGCCTTTTGCGCCATAATAGCACTGATTGTCACGATACACTACCTCACCCCGACAAGCTTCTTGCCCATCGAAGACCAAGGATACTTCAAAATGGAACTTGAGCTGCCCGAAGGCGCAACGCTCGAGAGGACAAGGGAAGTGACCGAAAAGGCGGTAAACTACATAATGAAAAACAAACATGTGCAATATGTGCAAAGCGTGGCGGGAAGCAGCTCGCGCGTGGGAACAAACCAAGCACGCTGCGACTTGACCGTAATCCTGAAACCGTGGGAAGAAAGGAACAATACGACGGTCAACGAAATAATGCATGACATAGAACAAGAAATCAGCAAATACCCCGAATGCAAGGTCTACATGTCAACACCGCCCGTCATACCCGGGATAGGCACCTCGGGAGGATTCGAAATGCAACTCGAGGCAAGAGGCGATGCCACATTCGAGAACTTGGTATCGGCAACCGACACCTTGATGGCATACGCCACGAAGAGCAAAGCGCTATCGGGACTGTCATCATCGCTGCAGCCGGAAATACCGCAACTCTATTTTGACGTCGACAGAGACAAGGTCAAGCTCGCCGGCGTCCCGCTTTCCGATGTGTTTTCGACGATGAAAGCCTACACTGGCTCGGTCTACGTCAACGACTTCAACATGTTCAACCGCATCTACCGCGTGTACATACAAGCCGAATCCGTCTACCGGGAACACAAGGACAACATAAACCTGTTTTTCGTCCGGGGCAGCAACAACGCAATGATACCCTTGACCTCGTTAGGAACAACAGAATACACCACTGGACCGGGAAGCATCATGAGGTTCAACATGTTCAACTCGGCGGTCATCAGGGGACAAGCAAGCCAGGGATACAGCTCAGGGCAGGCCATGGAGGAAATCGAGCAAATAGCCGCAAAGCACCTGCCCGACAACATCGGAGTAGAATGGAGCGGGCTCTCCTACCAAGAGAAACAAGCAGGAGGGCAAACCGGCTTCATACTCTCGCTGGTGTTCATCTTCGTCTTCCTCTTCCTCGCAGCGCTATACGAGAGCTGGACCGTGCCGATAGCCGTGCTGCTCTCGCTGCCGGTGGCAGCATTAGGCGCGTACATCGGCATCACGATTTGCGGATTAGAGAATGACACCTACTTCCAAATAGGCCTCGTCATGCTCATCGGCCTCGCAGCGAAAAACGCTATACTCATCGTCGAGTTTGCAAAGAACGAGGTGGATGCCGGAAAAGATTTGATTGAATCGACCCTGCACGCCGCACGGCTGCGCTTCCGGCCAATATTGATGACATCGCTGGCATTCATCCTCGGCATGCTGCCCTTGGTATTGGCAAGCGGACCCGGGTCGGCAAGCCGCCAAGCAATAGGGACAGGCGTATTCTTCGGCATGATAGCAGCCGTCTGCTATGGGATAGTGCTCGTTCCGTTCTTCTTCATCATGATATACAAGATAAAAGGCAAATTCAAGCACGCAGTAAACAAAAACAGGCAATGACAATGCGCAATGCTTTCATACATATATCATTCGCGGCAGCACTCTGCTGTATGCTATTCGCATGCAAGATAGGCAAGAAATACACCCGGCCAGAACTTAACCTGCCCGAGACAATCGGCACGGCAGAGGCTGATACGACAACTGTCATGGATCTGGGATGGCAGGAACTATACACCGACACGTTGCTGCAAGAGTTGATATACAAAGCGTTGGAGTATAACAAAGACTTGAAAATGGCCGTCGAGCGCGTCAACGAACTCGCCCAAATGAAGCGCATCAACACCTCACGCATGCTGCCAGCCGTCGGAGGAAGGATATACACCGAAAGGGAAGGCATGAACTACGGGCATGAACATGACGGAATGGACATCGACGACCAACTAAACATCGTGGCAGTAGTGTCATGGGAAGTCGACCTATGGGGAAACCTGCGCTGGGCAAAAGACAAAAGCATAGCGGAGTTCCTCGAATCACTCGAAAACCAACGCGCCGTCAGGATATCTATAATATCGCAAGTGGCAAGGGCATACTTCGAACTCGTTGCGCTTGACAACGAACTCGCCATCGTCAAACAAACGCTCAAGTCAAGGGAAGAAGGAGTAGAACTGGCTGAAATAAGATACAAGGGAGGGCTGACATCTGAAATAGTATTCCAGCAAGCCAAACTCGAACTGGCAAAGACAGAAACGCTAATACCAGACCTCGAAAGGAAAATAACAATCAAGGAAAACGAAATATCATACCTCACCGGAGACTACCCGCATGAAATAAAAAGGGCTAAAGACTTGACATCATTCAACTCGCCGGAATCGCTCCCCGTAGGGCTGCCCTCGACACTGCTCCAACGGCGGCCTGACATAAGGGCAGCAGAGCAACAACTCATAGCTGCCAACGCCGATGTGGGAATAGCATTCACCGACATGTTCCCCAAACTGACGCTCACCGGGCAGCTCGGAGCAGAAAGCAACACGTTCACAAACCTCCTCAAATCACCCTACGAGCTGCTCGTCGGGATGTTCGCAACACCATTGTTCGGAAGTGGGCAGAACATCGCAAGGCACAGGTCAAAAAAAGCCGCATACGAAAGGGCCAAAGCAAACTACGAGAAAGTGGTAATTGCGGCTTTCAGGGACGTGCACAACGCCATCACCAACTTCAACAAGATAAAAGAAATCTGCCAGCTGCGCGACAACTACGAAAAAGCGTCGAAAAGCACGATGGAACTAGCACAACTGCAATACATCAACGGAGTACTCGCATACCTCGACCTGTTGGACGTGCAACGCGGGTATTTCGACGCGCAAATAAGCCTCAGCAATGCCATACGCGACAAGCAGATAATGTTGGTGAACCTGTACCAGTCGCTCGGGGGAGGATGGTGACAACACCGCACGAGGCACTCAGAACGCTTTCAGAACAGCATACAGCTTTTGCACCGGCAACCCCATCACGTTGAAATATGAGCCCCGTATCCACCGAACGCCAATGTACCCGATGTATTCCTGTATGCCGTAAGCGCCGGCCTTGTCCATAGGCTTGTAGGACTCTACGTAATGGCTTATCTCCTCGTCGGAAAGAACATCGAACTCGACATCGGTAAGGCAGGAAAACGTCACCGATTTTTCCTTTGACATCACCGTAACGCCACTGATTACCTGATGCGTAGCACCGGAGAGCTTCCTGAGCATGGCAGCTGCATCGGCAGCCGAGCAAGGCTTGCCAAGAACCTCCCCGTCTTTCCACACAATGGTGTCGGCAGTGATGACTATAACATCGTCGGCCATGCCGTCAACGTATGCCTGAGCCTTCTTCTTCGAAATGTATTCGGGGATTTGCTCCATGCCCAATCCTTCTGGATAAGATTCGTCAATGCCGTCAATAAGGCTTACCTCGAAGTTGAGCTCCAAGCCCGCAAGCAACTCCTTGCGCCGGGGCGAAGCCGATGCAAGGACTATTCGTTTGCCTTTCAAGTTATCTAACATCACACTCTTGTTCTTGCTCCATTATTTACATTTGCCTTGCGAGCGCAACACTTGCTCAATCACATCCCTGACGAAACCCGCGCCGCTCTTGAACGTCGAAACATAAACCGACATGGCAATAACGCCGGCAGCAGCATCAGAGGGGCAGCAAACCGGGCCAAGCCCCCGCATGGCAGAAAACTCATGAACCTCGCCGCACAAACACATCACCGGGCCATGGCTTGAAGCAATCGAAGCGCAGTGCCGCTCCATTGCCTCAGCACTGCCCGACCCGCTGCAGATGACGTTGGCACCAAGCGATGCCAGGCAATCTTCCAACCCGTCGGCTGCCTGCACTTTGCACGGCGACGAGACTGCATACACCGACAAGCCCGCGCTGGCGGCCATAGCTATCGCATTCAAGTCCTTAATCCCGATATGGCGCGAGATACGCCCGTCACTCAACACCGACACCCCGTCAGAGGCTATACAACAGTCTATGGCAACGAGCAAAGACTCTATTTTAGATAGGTCATGGTTTATCGCACCCATCTGACATAATGCTTTTGGTTATTGTATCGTAAATATTATGCAATTCAGAATCTCCGGAAAGAAGTTCCATGTGCCGCGCAACAACGCCCGAATCTCCACGCGAAGCGGGGCCGGTCTGGGCTTCTGCCGGGGATAGGTGATGCACCTTGGCGACGGTCTCATCAATCAGAGGCAGCAAAGTGCTGAACGGAAGCCCGCCGCCCAAGAGAACCCTCTCTGCCAAGGCATACATGCGGTTAGTGAAATTGCAAGCGAAAACCGAGGCAACGTGCAAACGAAGGCGAGCAGCTGAATCGGCCTCATGAACCTTCGCAGACAATTTAGACGCTATATGCAACAGCATCTCCTTCGCACGGGGAGTGGAATGCTCTATGAATACAGGCACCTTCGAGAAATCGGCGCGCCTGCCGCGGCTGAACGTCTGCAACGGATACAATACACCGTAGTCAGCAATGCCAAGGTTGCCGAATACCGACATCGGCACGCTCCCGGCAGTGTGGCAGAACACTGCACCCGGGCACAAGCGGGCAAGCTGCCCGGCAACATCGGCAATAACGGAATCAACAACCGAAATGACATACACGTCGGCAGCACCGGCCTCATCCAACGAACAAGCCCAGCCGCAACCTAACTGCCCGGCAAGCCGGGAAGCCGACGATGCCGTCCTCCTGACGACCTTTGCCGCACGGAGTCCGGCATCGGCCAACGACAAGGCCATGTTAGTGGCAAGGTTGCCTGCACCGACGAAAACTATGCACAAACCGCATCCGCCATCCATCGGGAGAGCGTCATTCCCATGTATCATAACGGACGTTGTCGGGATTCCACTTGTCCTTCGGAGCAGGATCCTCGGCCGGATAACCCACCGGGACAACGTTCAGGGGCATAATGTCTTCTGGCAAATCCAACAATGCCTGCACATAGTTTACCCTCTCTTGCACCGGGTAAACGCCGCACCATACAGCACCCAACCCCATGGCATGGGCGGCAAGGAGCAGGTTCTGCGTGGCAGCAGAAGCATCCTGCACCCAATAACCAGCTCCCTCGCCGGGGAAAGTGAGGTTCATATCGCCGCAAACGACAATGGCAAGCGGGGCATTCTCGGCCATGCTCATGGCTTTGTAATGCTCCGATATGGCCTTGAGCTTCTGCCTGTCCTTGACAACCACGAACTTCCAGGGCTGTTTGTTGCCCGCAGTAGGTGCGGCCATGGCAGCGCGCAGCAATGCTTCAACCTTTTCATCCTCTACCTGGCGGTCCTCGTAAGCGCGGATGCTCGTGCGCATCATGATGTTCTCAATAGCCGTTTGCTGCGCAGAAACAGATACAGCTTCACTGGCAACACCAGCATCGGAGGTGTTTTTTTGTCCGAAGAAAACAACCTTGACCGTTAGGAAAACCACTGCAACGGCCAAAAGCACATTCAATAGTTCAGGCTTGTTCATTTTATTTTGGATTTTGGGTTATGCGGAACAAATTGCCCGTAGGGCAAACAAAACGGCAATAAGGCCGGGTGACCACCAAGCTCAGGGCTACCGACAACAGGGCGATCGCTATGACTGCCCACGATGCCTGGGTAAAGATGAAGGCGGAAAACGGCTCATAATCCATCCACTCGAAGCCGACACCGCACCACATCAGCAACATGAGCAACGCCCACAGCCCGTCACGGAAACGTTCCAACATCCGCACTGCTACCGGCGAGAGCTTCAACTTGCGCCTGGTACACTTCCCGGCAAGCTCCTGGAGCGAACCCAACGGGCATTGCCAAGTGCAATAATGGCTTTTCTTGCCGAAGAAAGGATAGATGAAAGCCGTTGCAAGCATAACGGCAGGCACTGCGCAATGTGCTAGGCTGATGCCGTTGGCAAGGTAGTTGGTGAGCATGGAATACGACAGGAATGTACCGCTCCAAAAGCCCAAGACAACGACATTAAGCGCCAGCTGCACAAGACGGTAACGCCGGCCCCGGAAAAACAAGGGGACAATGGCACCCATCAGCACCACGCACAGCACAACGGCAAAGCGAGGTGTAACAACCTCCTTCCACTGAGTCGACGACGGCTCGGCAACGGCATCATGGTCAATGGCATACCCCATCGCGCGCTTAAGCGTCGCTACCGCAGCTTCCGACGAAAGGGTCGCTCCGCTGACGGCATCCACCTCAGAGGCAAGCACTTCCCCGGGCGTCATGCCAACGTACCGGGACAGCAGCTCCTCCTCGACCGGGCGGAAAAAGTCAGGGGTCTCAGCATTCCTGAGTGCTTCTATGCCGCTCACCTTGCCGCCGGTGACGGTCACCGACAAGGGGACTGGCCCGCCGTAACCCAGTATGTCAGAGGCGATGTCACGCGTGTCGACAACGAAATCGCCGCCGCTCCCCGTCAAGACGGGCGGCGGGCTGTCATCGACTCCTGCGGAAATCTCATGCCCGGCCAACCTGCCATGATGGTGTATGGCTACTGCCGCAAGCATCAAAGCACACGTCAGTAGGCGCAAAAACATCTGAATTTTATCTTGTATCACCTTGTTGTCCATCAGCTACAGAAGTATGGATTTGTCAAAATTACTGCTTCCCGACTGATTTTGCAACGCATCCGGGAAAAAGAAATGCACAACCCTGCCCGGACTGTCAAGCGCGCTCCGCGAGAATGCCGCACTGCCAAGAACGTGCGCGCCCGGCAACGCGGCGGGAATGCGTGCCGCGCAAGATTGCCCTGCATAGCATGCAATCTTCCCCCGGGCGGGAAGAAATCTTTATTTTTACCCTAAGTTTATTTATTTTTACCGTAAGATTATATATTTTCACCCTGA